>CAJBAP010000168.1 GCA_903950295.1 uncultured Rhodocyclaceae bacterium | reverse complement strand
GCGAGCATCAGGCAACTCGCCAATGTGATAACCGTGAGTACCCGCCGAATCAAATTCAAACTCGGCAGCCAATCCCGCGCGCTCAGCCAGAACTCTGACCACCCCTTCAGCAGTAGGCGATCGACAAATATTGCCCATGCAAACAAATAAGACTCTGAGCTTAGCTTTCATAATTTCAACTCGTTGTTTTATATATTTTCATGCTTATAGGCCGGTCTTACGGCGCAGCGGCCAATCCCTTGCGCAAAAGTTCAGCAACCAGTTCGTTCAAGCCCATCTGCCTGGCTACGGACTGAGTGCGGATTTCTTCAGCCAGTTGCGCATCCAATTTAACAGCGAACGGGATAAGACCCTTCGCCTGATCCAGTTTGCGTTGCTCCTTGCGGTCAAGCATCGCACCCCCGGCGAAGCGCTCAGGTGTGCCTGCAAGTTTCAAGCGGCTGTCGAGTTTGTGGGCCATGTTCTTTTCTAGATCAGTTCTTTTCATTTGGGGAATCCATAAAAGGAGCGGTTGATCATTCTTGCCCTCTGGCGATGAAAGCATCAATTTTGGGGCGTGGGAAACCGCATCTGCTGATAATACACGGTGGCTTTGGCGTATTCTTTCAGGATGAACATCACAGACATTGCCGAGCAGTTGAAGCACAGTGGATACATCGTGTTGGATAAACCACTACTGGCGAATTTATCCACATTGTTGTTGGCACGTTGCCAGAATGACGATCCCGCAAGGTTTCAAGCTGCCCGAATTGGCAGGGGTCTGGCGCAGAAACAGATCAAATCAATACGCGGTGACGTCATTAGTTGGCTGGACGACAGCGACAGCACCGACCACGCCTACCTCGCCTGGATGGAACTTCTGCGTATTGGTTTGAATGAAGCTCTGTTCCTGGGCTTGTTCGACTACGAATGCCACTATGCCATCTACGGGGCTGGCACTGGCTATGCCAAGCATTCGGATGTGTTGCACGGCAACAAGAACAGAATTCTCTCCACCGTCTATTATTTGAACGAAGATTGGCAGGCTTGCGATGGGGGTGAATTGCTGTTGTTTGAGCCAAGCGGGAATAATGTCATCACGACGATCAGCCCGACATTCGGCACGATGATCATCTTCTTGAGTGAGTCGTTTCCGCATGAGGTTCTCATGGCCCATCAACAGCGACGCAGCATTGCCGGGTGGTTTCACGTTCGAGAACTCGCAACTCACTGAGTGCTGGCGGGCGCTGGTTGAGATATCTCTTCCCGGACATAGGCTTGTGGCTGCTGCGCGTGCTCTACCAATAAGCGAAAGGACGTCATGAAACCCAGAGTGCTCGTCAGTCGTGCCGTTTTCCCGGAAGCCATCGAACGCTTGAGCGCCCACTTCGAGGTCGACTACCACGACGTCGATGCGCCCCTGCCGCCCGACCAGTTGGCAGCCCGACTCGCCGACAAGATCGGTGCGATCACGCTGCTGTCCGATCGCATCGATGCCAGCGCCCTTGCCGGGGCGACCCGTCTCAAGGCAGTGTGCAATGTCGCGGTCGGCTACAACAACTTCGACCTGCCAGCCATCAGCCGGGCCGGCGTGATGGCCACCAACACGCCGGGGGTGCTCGACGAAACGACCGCCGACATCGCCTGGGCACTTCTCCTCGCATCGGCACGCCGTGTCGTCAGCGCCGACCAATGGGTACGCGCGGGGCAATGGCAGGGCTGGAAGTTTCACGACGCCTGGCTGGGCGCGGACGTCCACCACGCGACGCTGGGCATCCTCGGCATGGGCCGTATCGGCCGTGCCGTCGCGCGCCGAGCGGCGGGCTTTGCGATGCGCGTTATCTATCACAACCGCAATCGTCTCGCTCCGGACCAGGAAGCCGGCGCAAGCTGGGTCAGCATGTCCGACCTGCTGCGAGAATCCGATTTTCTCGTCCTCATGCTGCCCTACTCGCAGGCAGTACATCACATAATCGGTGCGACCCAGATCGGCACGATGAAACCGACCGCGCACCTGATCAACGTCGCCCGCGGCGGTGTCGTGGATGATGCCGCGCTGATCGAGGCCTTGCAGCAGCACCGCATCGCCGGTGCCGGACTCGATGTGTTCGAAAACGAGCCGGCCCTTGATCAACGCTTCTGCGCCCTCGACAATGTCGTGCTGACGCCACACATCGGCTCATCCACTCGCGCCACGCGACTGGCGATGGCCATGCTGGCAGCCGATAACCTGATTGCCGCCCTTTCCGGCCAGCGTCCGCCCAACCTGCTCAATCCTGAAGTACTTGCAAAGGAGACCCATCAATGAACATCGGATTAAAAACGGGCATGAACATCGGATTCATTGGCCTCGGCCTCATGGGCCGCCCCATGGCCCTGCACTTGGCGAAAGCCGGCCACACCCTGCACCTCTGGGCGCGCCGGTCGGCTTCGCTCGAACCTTTCAAGGACGTCGATGCCAAGGTCCATGTCTCGGCCACCGAGGTAGCGAAGCACGCCGATATCGTTTTCACCATGGTGGCGGATGCCCCTGACGTCGAGGCCGTCACGCTGGGCGAAAATGGCATTAGCCAAGGTGCGAAGCCGGGCCTGATCGTTGTCGACATGAGCACCATCAACCCCAATGCAGCACGCACTATCGGCGCCGCGCTGGCAGAAAAAGGCATCGAGTTCATCGACGCGCCGGTCTCGGGCGGCGAAGTCGGCGCGATCAACGCCGCGCTGACCATCATGGCCGGCGGTAAACCGGAGGTCTTCGAGAAAGTGAAGCCGCTGTTCGAAAAACTGGGCAAGTCGGTTACGCTGATTGGCGACATTGGTGCCGGCCAGGTCGCCAAGGCCTGCAACCAGATTCTCACCGGTGTCGGTGTCCTCGCAGTGGCCGAGGCCTTCAATTTTGCGGCGAAGAACGGCGCCGATGTCGCCAAGGTACGTGAAGCGCTGTTGGGCGGTTTCGCCTATTCGCGCATCCTCGAAAACCACGGCCAGCGCATGCTCGACCGCAACTTCAAACCGGGTTTCAAGGCATGGATGCACCAAAAGGATTTACGCATCGTCATGGAGGAAGCCCACCGCCTCGGCCTGATGCTGCCAGCGGCAGCCGCAACAGCGCAACTCTTCAATGCCATCGTCGGCAGCGGCATGGGTGAGGACGATTCGATCGCGGCGCTGAAGCTGCTGGAAAAAATGTCTTCGCCGGAATGAACATCGGGTTCATATTGCAATGAACATTGGCTTCATTGGCCTGGGCGGCATGGGTCGCCCGATGGCCGAACATCTTCTGGCCGCTGGCCACGGGTTGACAGTGTGGTCGCGCCGTCCCGCCAGCGCCGACTTTTTATTGTCCAATGGCGCACGCCGAGCTGACAGTCCGGC
>CAJBAP010000167.1 GCA_903950295.1 uncultured Rhodocyclaceae bacterium | reverse complement strand
CCTGCATTGCCGCGCGCTTCGGCCGAATCGGCATCGAAAACGATCTTGCCGGAAGCCGCGCCGGGCGAGGCCGACAGGCCAGTGGCGAGCGGCTTGCCCTTGAAGTCGGGCGACAGTTGCGGCACCAGCAGTTGCTCGAGCATGGCCGGGTCGATGCGCAGCAGTGCCTTTTCTTTGCTGATCAGGCCTTCCTTGAACATTTCGACAGAGGTACACACCATTGCCGCCGCATTCATCTTGCCATTACGGGTTTGCAGGCAGTAGAGAACGCCGCGCTCGATGGTGAATTCAAAATCCTGCACTTCCTTGTAATGTGTCTCGAGGCGATTGTGCAGTTCGAGCAGTTGCCGGTAAATCTCCGGCATATCCTGTTCCATCTCGGCGATGGCCTTCGGTGTGCGAATGCCGGCCACCACGTCTTCGCCCTGGGCGTTGACCAGGTATTCGCCGTAGATCATGTTCTCGCCGGTGCCGGGGTTGCGCGTGAAGCCGACACCGGTACCTGAATCATTGCCCATGTTGCCGAACACCATGGTGCAGATGTTCACCGCCGTGCCGCTGGCCTGTTCCTTGGTGATCTTGAACTGGCGACGATAGTCGATGGCGCGCTTGCCATTCCAGGAACGGAACACCGCGCCGATAGCGATTTCGAGCTGCTTGTAGGGGTCGTCGGGGAAGGGTTTGCCGGTATTCGCTTCGATGATTTTGGCAAACTGTTCGGCCAGTTCTGCGAGGTGCTCAGCCTTGAGATCGACGTCTTCAGCAACACCGACCTTCTTCTTCATCGCCGCCATGGCTTCGTCGAAATGCTTGTCTTCGACCCCCATCGCGATCTTGCCGAAGAGTTGGATGAAACGGCGATAGGCGTCGTAGCCGAAGCGCGGGTTGTCGGTGAGTTTGATCAGCGCCTGCAGCGAAGTCTTGTTGAGACCCAGGTTGAGGATGGTGTCCATCATGCCCGGCATCGACATCGACGAACCTGAGCGCACCGACACCAAAAGCGGAGTATCGCCACCGCCAAAAGTCTTGCCGGTCTTTTTCTCGAGATCCTTCATGTACTTGAGGGTCTCATCCCAGGCGCCTTTCGGCAGGGCATCGTGATCCAGATAGGCCTGACAGGCCTCAGTAGTGAGCGTAAATCCAGGGGGGACATTCAAGCCGATCTGCGTCATTTCGCAGAGGTTGGCACCTTTGCCTCCCAACAGCATCTTGTTCTTGCCGTCGCCTTCTTCAAATGCATAGACGAATTTTTGGCTTGCCATGTCCAGCTCCCTTTCTGTAATTATCGAATGTAATCTCGTTTGCTGCAAAGCAACACAGCCCAGTAAGATATCAAATCGGGCCGGAAACGGGTAGTTTTTGTGTGGCCAGCCAACCCCATACCAGCGTGCCTCTCGCTATACTTCGCATGACCATGAACGAGACCGCCGCTACCGCCGACACACCCGGCAGCCGTAAAACGCAGGAAATCTTCCTGTTGGCGCTGGTTGCGATGATGGCCATCGCCGCCAACCTGCCCCACGACCTGATCGAATCCGCCGGTCTCAAGCCCGGATTTCTGCTAGCCCTGTTGGGCTTTCTTGTGGTGCTTGCCCTCTTTCTTTACCTGCGCTTCTTCTTTTTTCTGCTGTATGTACTGCTCGCCATCGGCGCCAATGTGCCCGGGCAATGGGCCGAGGCACTCGGAATTTCACAGCTGCCGCTGCTCATTACGCTGATCACGATGGTCGGCCTCTCGCTGCTCAACTACAGCGTAAAGTTGCTGCCGAGCGGGCTCGATGCACCGACCACCACACCCAAGCACAGCACTGAAGGCACCAAGGCTTTGCTTACCGCCATCGAACGCGGCAACACGCAACAGGTCGTGCAGATTCTCAAGATGGGCATCGACCCCAATACTGAGGGCGACGCTGGACTTACCCCTCTGATGCAGGCTTCCCTGCGCGGTTATGTCGAAATGGTCGAGGCCCTGCTGGCCTCCGGTGCCAACCCGGCACTGACGAATGCCGACGGCCAGACCGCGCGTGACCTGGCGTTCCGCAAAGGCTTTGTCGCCATCGTCAAACGCCTGACGCCAGTCAATTCATGATGGCAAACCCGCAAAAAGTCGGCACTGGCGGGACGGCAAGTGCAAGCTCGGCAAAGCTCGACAAGATCGTTGCCGATGCGCGCCGTGCCTCGGAAAAACGTGATCAGGGTTATCGCGAACAGGCACTGAAGATTTATCCGTGGGTCTGTGGCCGCTGTGCCCGCAGTTTTACCAATGCCAACCTGCGCGAACTCACCGTCCATCACCGCGACCACAACCACGACAACAATCCAGCCAATGGCAGCAACTGGGAGTTGCTGTGTCTGTACTGTCATGACAACGAGCATCAGCGGCAACTCGAAGCCACGGGGGGCGTGGCGGATATCGGCGACAAGGGTGGCGTTGCCACCCATTCACCCTTCGCCAACTTGAAGTCACTGCTGAACAAGAGCGACAGCTAGTCGCACCATCAGGGAAAAACAACCATGTGGTTTCGCAATCTGCGGATTTACCGTCTGCGGCGGGAACTTGATCTCGATCTCGCCCGCCTTGACGAACTATTGTCAAAACGTCCGCTCGCCCGGTGTGGCAGCTTCGAAATGGCCACCCGGGGCTGGGTATTCCCCCGCCAGGAAGGCGCGTTCGTCCATGCGGTGAACCGCCAATGGTTGCTGGCGCTCGGCGTCGAGCAGAAACTGCTGCCCGCCACCGTTATCCGCCAGACGGCGCAGGAACGTGCCGCCGTCATCGAAACGGAACAGGGTCGCAAAATCGGCCGCAAGGAAATGCGTGATATCAGTGAACGCGTGACCGAAGAATTGATGCCCAAGGCCTTCTCACAGCGTCGTACCACCTGGGGCTGGCTTGACCCGATCAATGGCTGGCTGGCGGTCGATGCCGGTTCCGATGCCCGCGCCGACGAATTCATGGAGGTGCTGCTCACCACGCTGGCTGACATCACCCCGCGCCCACTTCAAACGCAGGTTTCCCCGATCGCCGCGATGACCGACTGGCTTGCCGCTGCTGAGGCTCCGAGTGGCTTTACGCTCGACAGCGATCTCGAACTGCGTGCCGCCACCGAAGCACAAGCAGCGATCCGCT
>CAJBAP010000166.1 GCA_903950295.1 uncultured Rhodocyclaceae bacterium | reverse complement strand
GCGACGACGAGTTCGTCGAGGTCGAGGAAGAGGCGGGGGAGTAATTCGCATGGCTGAAATTACCGCAAGCATGGTGAAGGAACTGCGCGAGAAGACCGACGCGCCGATGATGGAATGCAAGAAGGCGCTGACCGAGGCGGCCGGCGATCTCGCCAAGGCAGAGGAAATTCTCCGCGTCAAGCTGGGCAACAAGGCAACCAAGGCGGCGACCCGTATCGCCGCCGAAGGTGTGGTAGGCATGTATTTGGCTGCCGATGGCAAGCTCGGCGCCGTGGTCGAAGTGAACTCCGAGACTGACTTTGTCGCCAAGAACGACGAGTTCATCGCCTTGGCCAAGGGCTGCGCCGAATTGGTTGCGGCCCAGAACCCGGCGGACGTGGCGGCGCTGTCGGCTCTGCCGATGGGTGCGGGCACGGTTGAAACTACCCGCACCGCACTGGTCGGCAAGGTCGGTGAGAACATGACGCTGCGCCGTTTCGTGCGCATTGCCGCCGTTGGCAAGCTGGCATCTTATGTCCATGGTGGTTCGAAGATCGGTGTGCTGGTCGACGTGACCGGTGGTGATGATCAATTGGCCAAGGATCTGGCGATGCACATCGCTGCCTCCAAGCCGAAGTCGCTCGATTCCACCGGCGTGCCGGCCGAACTGCTGGATATGGAACGCCGGATTGCCATCGAGAAGGCACGCGAGTCCGGCAAGCCGGAAGCGATGCTGGAAAAAATCGCCGAAGGTACGGTGCAGAAGTACCTCAAGGACGTGACCCTGCTGGGTCAGGTCTTCGTCAAGGCCGAGGACGGCAAGCAGACCATCGAACAGTTGCTCAAGGCCAAGAATGCCAAGGTGAACGGCTTCACGCTGTACATCGTCGGTGAGGGCATCGAGAAGAAGGTCAATGACTTTGCTGCCGAAGTGGCTGAACAAGCAGCTGCTGCTGCGGCGGCCGCTGCCAAGAAGTAAGCAGGTTGCCCATGACCGTTACCGCACGCTACAAGCGCATCCTCGTCAAGCTTTCGGGCGAGGCATTGATGGGCGATGATGCTTACGGCATCAATCGCGAGACGCTGTGGCGCATCGTCAATGAAATCAAGACGGTGGCCGATCTCGGGGTCGAGATCGGCGTGGTGATCGGCGGGGGGAATATTTTTCGTGGCATGGCCGGGGCATCTTCCGGCATGGATCGCGCCACGGCCGACTACATGGGCATGCTGGCCACTGTGATGAATGCGATGGCCCTGTCGGACGCGATGCGTCAGGCGGGCCTCAACGGGCGTGTGCAATCGGCGCTCTCCATTGAACAGGTGGTCGAGCCCTACATCCGCGGCAAGGCAATCCGTTATCTGGAAGAGGGCAAGATCGTCATCTTCGGCGGTGGCACGGGCAATCCGTTTTTTACCACCGATACGGCCGCGGCCTTGCGGGGCTCGGAGATCGGTGCCGAAATCGTGCTGAAGGCCACCAAGGTGGATGGTGTGTATAGCGCCGATCCGAAAAAAGATCCCACCGCAACCCGCTTCGCCAAGATCAGTTTCGATGAGGCCATCGGTCGCAACCTCGCGGTGATGGATGCCACGGCCTTCGCCCTGTGCCGTGACCAGAAGTTGCCGATCAACGTGTTTTCGATCTTCAAGTCTGGCGCGCTCAAGCGCGTCGTGATGGGTGAGGACGAAGGTACGCTAGTACATTGTTAATGAGGTCCATTGCTGAGGTGCATTGTCGAGATGCACTGCTAGGAGTTTTTCATGATCACAGCAGAACTCAAGAAAACCGCTGAACACAAAATGCAGAGGAGCGTCGAGACGCTCCAGCACGACTTGGCCAAGGTACGCACCGGACGCGCTCATACCGGCTTGCTTGACCACGTCATGGTCGACTACTACGGTACGCCGATGCCGATCAACCAGGTGGCCAACATTACCCTGCTGGATGCGCGCACCATCGGTGTCCAGCCGTGGGAGAAACCCATGGTTGCCAAGGTGGAAAAGGCAATTCGGGATTCCGATCTGGGTCTCAATCCTGCGACGCAAGGTGATCTGCTGCGCGTGCCGATGCCCATGCTGACCGAAGAGCGCCGCCGCGATCTGATCAAGGTGATCAAGCATGAAGGTGAAAATGCCAAGATTGCGATCCGCAATCTGCGCCGCGATGCCATTACCCATCTCAAGGATGCCTTGAAGAAGCACGAAATTCCCGAGGATGAGGAGCGGCGTGCGCAGGACGATGTCCAAAAGCTCACCGATAAATATGTCGCCGAGGTGGACAAATTGCTGGCCGAAAAAGAGAAGGATCTGATGGCCATCTAGGCCATCAGCCTGTGGTTCGATGGCCATCAGGATGTTTTCGAGTTCAACCCGCAGTATTCCCGAGCTTGGGAATATGCCCAACCATCTGGCTGTCATCATGGATGGCAATGGTCGCTGGGCGAAGAAACGGTTTTTGCCACGCATCGCGGGCCACCAGCAAGGTGTCGAGACGGTGCGGCGCCTGGTCAAAGCCTGCATCGAGCGTGGTATCGGCTACCTGACCCTGTTCGCGTTCAGTTCCGAAAACTGGCGACGCCCGACGGAAGAGGTGAGTTTTCTCATGAACCTCTTCGTTTCTGCACTGGAGCGCGAGATCGGGCGTCTGCACGCCAACGGTGTGCGCCTGCGCGTTGTCGGTGATTTATCCGCATTCGAACCGCGCTTGATCGATCTGATTCGTCGCGGTGAAAATCTTACGGCCGGCAACGACAAACTGATCCTGACCATCGCCGCAAACTATGGTGGTCGTTGGGATTTGATGCAGGCTTTCAATGGGCTGGTGATGGCCTATCCCGAAAAGGCCGGGGCCTACACCGAAGCCGATCTGGAGCCGTTTTTGGCCATGAACTACGCTCCCGAACCCGATCTGTTCATACGTACCGGCGGCGAGCAGCGCATCAGCAATTTCCTGCTGTGGCAAATTGCCTATTGTGAGCTGTATTTCACCGAACAGTTCTGGCCTGATTTCGACGAAGTCATGCTGGATAGCGCGATTGCCAGTTTCCGCAAGCGCGAACGTCGCTTCGGACGAACCAGTGAACAGTTGCTTCCTGCGGCCCCCAAGCACTTGGCGAATCCGGCTGATGCCGTCCCGCCAGCGCCGACTTTTAAAGCCGATACACCCAATGCTTAAGGCGCGGGTTATTACCGCGCTGCTCCTCATAGCCGGTTTCATGGCGGTCCTGTTTCTGCTGCCGCCAAATCTTGCCGGGTTTGTGTTCGTTATCGTTGCCGCACTGGGCGCTTGGGAATGGGCCGGGTTGATGCAAGCCGGCCCCCGTGCGCGGGCGCTCTTTGTCGGGCTGGTGATATTTTCGTGCCTGGCGGCATGGGCTGGGCCGGCTGACGCTTTTCTGCTGCTCTGGTCAGTCGCGGCTCTGTTCTGGATTGTCGTGGCCCCTCTCTGGTTGCTGCGGGGTTGGCGTCTTGGCAGCATGGGCTTTGTCATCGGCTGGATTCTGTTGGTGCCGACATGGGCGGCCCTGGTGAGCCTGCATGGCCGCAACCCCCAGTTGTTGCTGGCCGTAATGGCTACCGTTTGGGTCGCCGATATTGCCGCCTATTTCACCGGGCGTACTTTGGGGCGACATAAGCTGGCTCCCACTATCAGCCCAGGAAAAACCTGGGAGGGGGTTGCGGGTGCGATGGTCGGTGCTGTCTTGTTCGGGGTGGCGGCAAGCGTTATTTTGCCTGCCTTGCCGGCGATCAACATGGCAGCTTTGACTGGATTCCTGCTCTTGTTCATAACGCTCAGCATCATGGGCGACTTATTCGAGTCGCTGGTCAAACGCCAGGCTGGTATGAAAGACAGCAGTCAGTTGCTTCCCGGCCACGGGGGAATACTGGATCGGATTGACAGCCTGACGTCGACCTTGCCGCTGGCCGCTTTGTGTCTCTATTGGTGGGCCGGTCAATGATGCGGCGAAAACTTGCTGTTCTGGGTGCAACCGGTTCGATTGGTGTCAGTACGCTCGATGTCGTGGCGCGTCATCCGGACCGCTATGAAGTGGTCGCCCTGACGGGTAACACGCGCGTTGATGTCCTGTTCGATCAATGCCTGCAACATCGGCCGCGTTTTGCCGTTGTGGGGCAGGAAAAGGATACGGTCGGGCTGGCCGGTCGGTTGCGCAGCGCAGGGTTGGACACGGAAGTACTGGCCGGTCCACAGGCGTTGGAGCGCGTTGCCGCGTTGCCCGAAGTGGATACGGTAATGGCTGCGATTGTCGGTGCCGCCGGCTTGCAGCCGACACTGGCCGCCGTGCGCCAAGGCAAGCGCGTGCTGCTCGCGAACAAGGAAGTGCTGGTGATGGCCGGTGCGCTGTTCATGGCCGAGGTGCGGGCCCATGGTGCCGTTCTGTTGCCAATCGACAGTGAGCACAATGCGGTGTTTCAGTCCTTGCCCGCCGACTATGCCGGTGATCCGGCACGCGCCGGCGTCAGCCATATTTTGCTGACGGCATCGGGTGGGCCGTTCCGTTCCTCCTCGCTCGAACGACTGAACACGGTAACGCCCGACGAGGCATGCGCGCATCCCAATTGGGCCATGGGGCGCAAGATCTCCGTCGACTCGGCTACCATGATGAACAAGGGCCTTGAGGTGATCGAGGCGCACTGGCTGTTCAGCGTTGCCCCTGATCAAATCGAGGTGGTGATCCACCCGCAAAGCGTCATCCATTCACTGGTGCAGTACGTCGATGGTTCGGTGGTGGCGGAACTGGGTAATCCGGATATGCGCACACCGATTGCCCACGCGCTGGCCTGGCCCGAGCGCATTGCGGCGGGCGTTGCGCCACTGAATCTGCCGGCCATCGCCCAGCTCAGTTTCGAACAACCCGATTTTGAGCGCTTCCCCTGTCTGACCTTGGCCTATCGTGCTTTGCGTGCCGGCGGCAATGCCGCCACGATTTTGAATGCCGCCAATGAAGTAGCGGTCGCAGCCTTCCTGGATGGGCGCCTGCCGTTTCTCGCCATTGCCAATGTGATCGCTGCCACGCTGGATGCTTTGCCCGTGACTGAAATCCCCGATTTGTCGGTGGTATTGGCCGACGATGCACGTGCCCGTGCCTTTGCAGAAGAGTGGGTGACTCGGGGAGCAGGGTTGGCTCGTTGCCCGGTATGACCTTCGTCGGGTTTCTCTGGATTTTGGGCGCATTCCTGCTCGCCCTTGGCGTGTTGATTGTCATCCATGAACTTGGGCACTTTGCGGCCGCGCGACTTTGTGATGTCAAGATTCTGCGTTTCTCGGTGGGCTTTGGTCAGCCACTCTGGATGCGCCGTTTCGGGCGCGATGGTACCGAGTGGGCACTGTCGATCTTCCCCTTGGGTGGATACGTCAAAATGCTCGATGAGCGCGAGGCAGGGGAAGAGGGAGTGCCGGCAGGCGAAGTGGGGCGGGCCTTCAACCGCCAAAGCGTGTTGAAGCGCAGTTTCATCGTCGTGGCCGGGCCGCTGGCCAATTTGCTGCTCGCAGTGGTGCTGTATTGGTTTCTGTTCATGAATGGCGTCGAAGAGCCTCGCCCGATACTCGCTGCACCGCCAGTCGGCACCATGGCTGCCGAGGTAAAAGTCGGCGCTGGCGAGACGGCGCGTTCTGTCTCCGGAACGCCGGTCGCAACCTGGACCGAGTTGCGCTGGGAAATGTTGCGGCACATTCTGGATCGTGAAACCGTGCAACTCGAGACCATCGATGCGCGTGGCAACATTGCCGTGTATCGCCTTGAACTCGGGCGCCTCGATACCGAAGCGCTGGAAAATGACCCGATGCAGGTGCTCGGGTTACGGCTGATGCGGCCAGAGTTACCGCCGGTACTGGGCGATGTACAGGCGGGCTCTCCCGCTGCATCTGCCGGCTTGCTACCCAACGACAGGATTTCTGCCATCGATGGGCAAGCCGTTGTCGCTTGGCATGAACTCGCTCGTACTATTCGTGCAGCCGGCACGCGCGAACTGACGCTGGATGTGCAACGTGGCCTAACGCAATTCCAGGTCAGGGTTGTGCCTGAGATAATCGAAGAGCGTGGCGGTAAGCCCGTTGCCCGCATTGGCATTGCCGTGCGCGACGATCCCGAGTTACGCAAAAATGCGTTGGTCACCGTGCGCTATGGAGTCGGTGCCTCACTCCAGCGTGCTCTGGCGCAAACTTGGGAAACCTCAGTGTTGAGTCTGCGCATGATGGGGCGGATGCTAATGGGCGAGATTTCGCTCAAGAACATCTCGGGGCCGGTGACCATCGCCGATTATGCCGGCCAGTCCGCGCGTATGGGTAGCGACCACTATTTGCGCTTCCTTGCCCTCATCAGCATCAGCCTCGGCGTGCTCAACCTGTTACCCATTCCTGTGCTGGATGGGGGGCACTTAATGTATTATCTCGCCGAAGTTATCAAGGGTGGTCCGCTCTCCGAACGTGTCATGGAAATCGGCCAGCAGATCGGTTTGACGCTGCTGGCTTTGCTGATGGCACTGGCGTTCTACAACGACATCAATCGTCTGATTTCCGGCTGACGCATGAAACGTAATATTTTCAATACTCCCAAGGCTCCCAAGACTTCCCTCGTCTTCGCAGGCTGGCTTCTGGCGCTGGTAGCGTCGAGTGCTGCCGCTTTCAACCCCTTTGTGGTCCGCGACATTCGTGTCGAAGGCATTCAGCGCACCGAGGCAGGTACCGTCTTCAGTTATCTACCAGTGAAAACTGGCGACACACTGACCGACGACAAGGCCGCTCAGGCCATCAAATCGCTGTTCGGTACCGGTTTTTTCAAGGATGTGCGCCTCGAAGTGGAGGGCGATGTACTGGTGGTGCTGGTCGAAGAACGTCCGGCCATCGCTTCGCTCGAATTTGTTGGCACCAAGGCCTTCGACAAGGAGCAGTTGCGCAAGGGACTACGTGAAGTGGGACTGTCGGAGTCGCGTATTTTCGACCGCTCGCTGGTCGAACGTGCCGAGCAGGAGCTCAAGCGCCAGTATCTTTCCCAAGGGCATTACGCTACACAGATCACTACGACGGTGACGCCGCTGGAGCGTAACCGCGTCGGCATTACTTTTGCCGTCGACGAGGGCGAAATTGCCAAGATCAGGCAGATCAATATCGTCGGTGCCAAGGCCTTCAAGGAAAAGGACCTGTTGGAGCAGTTCAAGCTGACGACGCCGGGCTGGCTGAGTTGGTACACGAAAAACGACCAGTATTCGAAGCAAAAACTGTCGGGCGATCTCGAAACGATCCGCTCGTATTACCTTGATCGCGGCTATATCGAGTTCAACATCGAATCGACGCAAGTCTCGATTTCAACCGACAAGCAAGACATCTACATCACCATCAATATCAACGAGGGTGATCAATATTCGGTTTCGTCGGTCAAACTGGCGGGCGAGCTTTTGTTGCCCGAGAATGAATTGCTCAAGCTGGTCACGATCAAACCGGGCACCCTGTTCTCGCGCGAGTTGGTAACCGGGACCACCAAGGCGATCAGCGAGCGCCTTTCCAATGATGGTTATGCCTTCGCCAACGTGAATGCCGCTCCAGAAATCGACAAGGAAAAGAAGCAGGTTGCTTTCACCCTGTTTGTCGATCCGGGCCGGCGCGTCTATGTGCGCCGTATCCAGGTGCAGGGCAATACGCGTACGCGCGATGAGGTGGTACGCCGTGAAATGCGCCAGATGGAAGCGGGCTGGTATGACGGCGAGAAGATCAACAAGTCGCGTACCCGCGTCGACCGATTAGGCTATTTCGACGAGGTCACGGTTGAGACTCCGGCGGTGCCCGGCACTACCGACCAAGTTGATGTCAACGTCAACGTCAAGGAAAAACCCACCGGCAACATGATGCTGGGTGCCGGCCTGTCCAGTTCGGAAGGTGTGGTGTTTTCCGGTTCGGTGCAGCAGCAGAACCTGTTCGGCAGCGGCAAGCATGTCGGTGTCGGCTTCAATACCAGCAAGATCAACACGCTGTATTCGTTCAATTACGTGGACCCGTACTACACGGTCGATGGCATCAGCCGTGGTTTCAACGTCTACTACAAGGATACGGACACGTCATCCCTCACAGTGGCAACCTACGGTACGAAGTCTTACGGTGGCGGGGTGAACTACGGCTTCCCAATTGGCGAGGATGACCGGATCAACTTTGGCCTGACCTACGATGACACCACGATCAAGACTACCGCGAATACTCCCCTGCGCTACCAGGACTTCGTTACCAAAAATGGTGACCAGTATGCAGGTCTGATTGTCTCGCTGGGTTGGGCGAAGGATACGCTGGATAGCCGTATCTACCCAATGAAGGGTTCGGTGATGAAGGTTAGTGGTGAAGTGGCATTTGGCGGCGACAAGTTGGGGTTTTACCGTACCAATCTGCAATATCAGCACTATTTCCAGATCAGTCGCGAGAACACGCTGATGTTGAACGGCGAATTTGGCATTGCTGACGGTTATGGCGGAGAACCGTTGCCGTTCTGGCGCTATTACTATGCCGGCGGTGTAGGTTCGGTGCGCGGCTTCAAGCCCGGTTCGCTGGGTTTGGTTGATTCGGTTACTGGTGATCGTCTGGGCGGTAGTCAGCGCTTCGTGGGCAATGCCGAGTTTCTCTTCCCGATGCCCGGTAGTGGACAGGACAAGTCCCTGCGCCTTGGTGCTTTTGTTGATGCGGGACGCATATGGGGCGGTGTGGGCTCATACACTGGCACTGATGGCCAGATTTATACGGCCAAGGGTGATGACGGCATGCGCTTCAGCACGGGTCTGTCGCTGGCTTGGACTTCGCCGATGGGACCGCTGAAGTTCAGTCTTGCGCAACCGCTCAACAAGAAGGATGGAGACGAAACCCAGATCCTCCAGTTCCAGATGGGTAGTACGTTCTGACGTGGGAGAGATGATGAAGCGCACGCATACAACAGTAGTCGCCTTTATCCTGACACTGATCGCAGCACCAGCGCTGGCAGAGTTCAAACTGGGGTTTGTCAATGGTCAGCGCGTGGTCAACGAGTCCCCGCAGGCCAAGAAGGCGAAGCAGAAGATTGAGAAAGAGTTCGAGAAGCGCGATGCGGAGTTGCAGCAGTTGTCGAAAAAGCTGCAGTCGACGCAAGAAGGTGTGGAAAAAAACTCCGTCACCATGGCCGAAAGTGATCGGCGTACCAAAGAGCGCGAGTTCAACGAGCTCAATCGTGAGTTCCAGCGCAAACAGCGCGAATTTCGCGAGGATTTGAATCTGCGCCAGAACGAGGAAATGGCCGCCATCTTCGAGCGCGCCAACAAGATCATCCGGCAGATTGCCGAGGCTGAGAAGTATGACCTGATCGTGCAGGAGGCCGTCTACTTCAGTCCGCGCATCGATATCACCGACAAGGTGATCAAGGCATTGGGCGATAGCGCCCAAGTCAAATGAGCCCACCCCGAAAACCTTCGCTCCGCTCGGTTCTCCCCTCAAGGGGCAAGAAACCCTTGGGACGGTCCAGCGAGTTTCTTAGTTGCGTGTGTGGTGGCTCGACGTCTTGAGGAGATCGTCGCCCGTTTCGGTGGTGACCTGAGGGGAGACGGGAGTCTGGTCGTCAAAGGTTTGGCGACGCTGGGCGCAGCAACCCCCGAACAACTGAGTTTTCTTGCCAATCCCCAATATCGCACCCAACTGGGGACGACCCGTGCCGCTGCGGTAATCCTCGCGGCCGAGATGGTTGAACACTGCCCGGTGGCGGCCTCTTTCGCCAAGATCGTTACCCCGCAGCCCTATCTGTACTTTGCCCGTGTCTCGCAATGGTTGGCCGAAATCCCGCCGCCGCCGCCGGGTATCCACCCTTCCGCCGTGGTCGAGTCAGTCGTGCCCGCCAGTGCCAGCATCGGTCCGCAGGTCTGGATCGGTCCGGGCGTCGAACTGGGAGAAAACGTCGTCATCGGCGCGCACTGCCGCATCGGTGCCGGTAGTGTTGTTGGTGCTGATAGCCTGCTGTATCCGGGCGTCACCCTCTATGCGAATTGCCGGGTCGGTCGGCGTGCCATCATCCATTCCGGCGCGGTGATCGGTGCCGACGGATTCGGCTTCGCGCGGGAATCAACCGGGGAGTGGGTCAAGATTGCCCAGACCGGTCGGGTGGTGATCGGTGACGACGTCGAGATTGGCGCCAATACCACCATTGATCGTGGGGCACTGGAAGACACGGTGATCGAGGATGGCGTCAAGCTCGATAACCAGATTCAGGTGGGCCACAATGTCCGCATCGGCGCGCACACCGCCATGGCAGGTTGCGTGGGTATTGCCGGCAGCGCAAAAATCGGCGCCGGCTGTACGGTTGGGGGCGGGGCGATCATTCTCGGGCACCTGACACTGGCGGATGGCGTCAATGTTTCATCCGGCACCCTGGTCGCCAAGTCGATTGCCACGCCTGGCAGCTATACCGGTACCGTGCCCTTCATGGCGCATGATGAATGGCTGAAGAACTTTTCGCGCTTGCGCCATCTTGACGCGATGGCCGATAAAATACGGGCGCTTGAAAAGCGGCTGGCTCAGTTTGAACACTTGCTGGAGAAAAATACATGACACCGATGGATATCCACGAGATTCTGGAATACCTGCCCCACCGTTATCCCTTCCTGCTGGTGGATCGTGTTCTCGATGTCGTGCCGGGCGAGCGCATTACTGCGCTCAAGAACGTCAGCATGAACGAGCCGTTTTTCCCCGGCCATTATCCGCATCACCCGGTCATGCCGGGTGTGCTGGTCATCGAGGCGCTGGCACAAACGGCGGCGATCCTCTCTTTCAAGAGCATGGGCGGCAAGCCGGACGACAAGTCCGTGTATTACTTCGTTGGCATCGACGGCGCCCGCTTCAAGCGCCCGGTGAGTCCCGGAGATCAGTTGATTTTCGAAGTTTCCATCATTGCCAACAAGCGTGGCATCTGGAAGTTTGCTGCGCAGGCCAAGGTGGATGGTCAGGTGGCTGCCGAAGCCGAATTGATGTGCACCGTGCGCAAGCTGGATGCGTGACATGCCGGCAACAATCCACCCCACTGCGCTGATCGATCCGGGCGCACAACTGGGTGAAAACGTCAGCATCGGCGCCTATTCGGTGATCGGTGCCGGTGTCGAGATTGGCGACGGTACCTCGGTCGGGCCGCACGTGGTGATCGAAGGCCCGACGCGCATTGGCCGCGACAACCGCATCTTCCAGTTTTCCTCGCTCGGTGCCGAGCCGCAGGACAAGAAATACGGTGGTGAGCCGACACGACTTGAAATCGGCGACCGCAATACCATCCGCGAGTTCTGCACCTTCAATCGCGGTACGGCCCAGGATGTCGGTACCACGCGTGTCGGCAGCGATAACTGGATCATGGCTTACGTTCATCTGGCCCACGATTGCCAGGTCGGCGACCACACCATCTTCGCCAACAACGCACAGTTGGCGGGCCATGTGCATATCGGCGACTGGGCAATCCTCGGCGGCTTTACCGTCGTGCATCAGTTCGTGCGTATCGGTGCGCATTGCCTCACGGCGATGGGCACCATCCTGCTGCAAGACGTGCCACCCTTTGTCACTGCCGCAGGCAATCCGGCCGTACCGCACGGCATCAACAGCGAAGGTCTGAAGCGACGCGGTTTTTCTCCGGAAGCCATTGCCGCATTGCGGCGCGCCTACAAAACGCTCTATCGCAGCGGGCTCAAGTTGGAAGAGGCCAGCGTTGCGATCGCCGCCGCAGCCAGTGAGGAGCCTGCATTGGCGCCTTTGGCAGATTTTCTCGCCACGCCCGGTCGCGGCCTCATCCGATAAATGACTCGATTGCGCATCGCACTGGTGGCTGGCGAAGCCTCGGGTGACCTGCTGGCTGCGCACCTGATCGAAGCCCTGCGTCGCCGTCTTCCCGACGCCGACTTTTGTGGCATTGGCGGGCCGAAGATGCAGCGTGCCGGTTTCGACGCCTGGTGGCCGGCGGAAACTCTGGCGGTGCGCGGCTACGCCGAAGTGTTGCGGCATTACCGCGAAATTACCGGTGTGCGGCGCGCGTTGCTCAAGCGCTTGCTGGCCGATCCTCCCGATGTGTTCATCGGCGTTGACGCGCCGGATTTCAACCTGTGGCTGGAAACCCGGCTCAAGCGTGCCGGCATTCGCACCGTGCATTACGTCAGCCCATCGGTCTGGGCCTGGCGCGGTGGTCGCGTGCGACGAATTGCGCAGGCGGTTGATCGCCTGCTGGCCTTGTTCCCATTCGAACCGGCCATCTACCAGAAACACGAGGTAGCCGTCAGCTACGTCGGCCACCCGCTGGCCGATGTATTGCCATTGGAAGTCGATCGTGTCGCCGCGCGTGAACTGCTTGATCTGCCGGTTGGCGCCAGCCCGGTATTTGCCCTGTTGCCTGGTAGCCGCCAATCGGAAGTCAGTTACATGGCCGCAAGCTTCATCCGCACGGCCGGCCTGTTGCTTGAGCGCTTCCCCGCTGCGGTGTTTCTCGTGCCGCTGGTTTCGCGCGAAACCCGCAATCTGTTTGAAAACGAGATTTGGGTGCAAAACGCGCAGGAATGGCCGATCAAGTTGCTGTTCGGTCATGCCCAAGATGCCCTGGCCGCCTGCGACGCCGCGCTGGTTGCCAGCGGCACGGCCACGCTCGAGGCCGCGTTGCTGAAGGCGCCGATGGTAATCACCTACCGCATGTCGCCGTGGTCGTGGCGCCTGATGCGGCGCATGCGCTACCAGCCCTGGGTGGGGCTGCCCAACATTCTTGCCGGGCGTTTCGTCGTACCTGAGTTTCTGCAGGAAGACGCAACACCGGAAAACCTGGCCCAGGCCTTGGGTAACCTGGTTGTGGATGCCGAAGTGAGGGAGCGCCTGACCCATCTGTTCACCGACATGCACCGGCAATTACGTCAAGACACGTCCGAAAAGGCTGCCGCTGCCATTTTGCCGCTGTTGGAAAGCGCAGGGGCATGATTTGCGGCGTCGATGAGGCAGGTCGTGGCCCACTAGCCGGAGCGGTAGTCGCTGCGGCAGTAATCCTCGATCCGGCGCGCCCCATCGTCGGCCTGGCCGACTCGAAAAAACTTTCCGCCGCACGGCGTGAGCGCCTGGCCAGGGAAATCCGCGAAAAGGCTCTGGCATGGGCAGTTGCCGAGGCCAGCGTGGCGGAAATCGATGCCATCAACATCCTGCAGGCAACCCTGCTGGCGATGCAACGCGCCGTTGCGGGCTTGTCGATACTGCCCACCGAAGTGCTGATCGACGGCAATCGCTGTCCCGCTCTCGACCTGCCGATGCGCGCGATCATCGGGGGCGATGCGACGGTCGCCGAGATCTCGGCAGCCTCGATCCTGGCCAAGACACAGCGTGATGCCGACATGCTCGTGCTGCACGAACGCTATCCGCAATATGGCTTCGACCGCCACAAAGGCTACGGCACGGCTGTCCATTTGGCTGCCCTGCGTGCGCTTGGTGCCACCCCCGAGCATCGGCGCAGTTTCGCCCCGGTACGGGATGTCCTGAAGTGAAGTTGATTTCCTCGCGCGACAACCCGACCTGCAAGGCCCTGCGCGCGCTGGCACACGATCATCGCCAGCAACGCAGCACGGGACGGACGCTACTCGAAGGACCGCATCTGTTGGCGGCCTATCTCGACCATGGCGGCGCACCGGAATTGCTGGCGATGAGCGAGGGCGCGGTCGACAAACCTGAGGTGATTGCGCTGCTGTCGCGCATGGCCCCGGTAGAAACGCTCGTCCTGCGCGAAAGCCTGTTTCGTGAGATCAGCGAACTGGCAACCCCTGTTGGTATTCTCGCGCGTATCGTCATCCCCAATGCACCGGTGGGATTACCCACTGGCGATTGCCTGCTGCTCGATGCCGTGCAGGATGCCGGTAATGTTGGCACCCTGCTGCGTACCGCCGCCGCCGCCGGCGTATGCGATATGCTGCTGGGTAACGGCTGCGCCGGCGCGTGGACGCCGCGTGTCTTGCGTGCTGCCCAGGGTGCCCATTTTGGTTTGCGGATTCACGAACAGGTCGATCTACAAGATTTCCTGCGAGGCTATTCCAGCAGTTCGGTGGCGACGGTAGCCCATGAGGGCGTGTCGCTATATGAGCTTGACCTTGAACTTCCCGTTGCCTGGTTGTTTGGCAATGAAGGTAGTGGCATCGCACCAGAGCTTGTTGCCGCGACCAGACAGCATGCGACGATCCCGTTGGCACCCGGGTGCGAATCACTCAATGTTGGTGCGGCGGCGGCGATCTGCCTTTTCGAAATGCGTCGCCAACGTAGAATGCAAAAAGTCGGCGCTGGCGGGACGGCGCCCTGAGGAGATATTGTCATGGAACTCGCATGGTGGCATTGGGCAGTTGGCGGCATTGCCCTGATCGTTGCGGAACTGGTCGTGCCGGCCTTCGTGCTGATCTGGTTTGGCTTGGGTGCGCTGTTGGTTGCGCTGTTCGTCGCGCTGGCGGGTATTGATCTGACCGTGCAACTGGCACTTTGGCTCGTCATTTCCCTTGCACTGGTGGCTGGTTGGTTCAAGGTGTTCAAGCCGGGCATGCACAAGACGCGCATCGGCATGGCCGACGCCAATGTGGTGGGCGAGGTTGGCATGCTGGTGCACGCGGTCGCGCCTTTCGAGAAGGGTGAGGTGCGTTTCCAGAAGCCGATTCTCGGCTCCGATGTCTGGGAGTGCATTGCCGACGAGGCGATCAAGAGCGGCGAGCGCGTCAAGGTGCTCGATGTGGAAGGTAGTTTCCTTAAAGTCGGAAGGACTTGAACATGACTGACATGATGTTTTTTGTTATTGCGCTGCTGGTTTTCGCCGGCATTACCCTCGGCAAGGGCGTACGTATCGTCCCGCAGGGCGAGGAGTGGATCGTCGAGCGGCTGGGCAAGTATCACGGTACCCTGCTGCCCGGCCTCAACATCATCATTCCTTACCTCGACAAGGTTGCCTACAAGCTCGTCACCAAGGACATCATCCTTGATGTGCAGGAGCAAGAGGTCATCACGCGTGACAACGCGGTGATCGTCACCAACGCCATCGCGTTTATCAAAATTACCGACCCGATCAAGGCGGTGTATGGCGTGACCGATTTCTCCGAGGCGATCCGCAACATGATCATGACGACCTTGCGATCGATCATTGGCGAGATGCAACTCGACGAAGCGCTTTCCAACCGCGACATGATCAAGGCGCGGCTGCGCGAGTCGATTGCCGACGAGGCCATCGACTGGGGCCTGACGGTGAAGTCGGTGGAAATCCAGGACATCAAGCCCTCGCTGTCGATGCAGAAGGCGATGGAAATGCAGGCTTCTGCAGAGCGCGAGCGCAAGGCGATGATCACCCGCTCCGAAGGCGAAAAGCAGTCGATGATCCTGCAGGCCGAGGCGCGGCTCGAATCGGCTCAGCGTGACGCCAAGGCGCAGGTAACACTGGCTGAGGCGAGCGCCGAGGCGATTCGCCGCGTGACCGCAGCCATCGGCGATCAGGACGGGCCGATGCGTTTTTTGCTGGGAGAAAAGTACATCATGGCGATGACCAAGCTGGCCGAGTCGCCCAACGCCAAGACGATATTGATTCCCGGCGATTTGCAGGAAACCTTGCGCTCTGTGCTGGGACGGGTGAAGGTTTGACTGAAGCGGGTTAGGCGATGGCGGTGGTGCGCCGGTGCCGCAAGGCCCAGGCACTGCCGAACAACAGCACGCCGATGCTTGCCGAAGTCAGCGCCAAGGGCATGAGTGTGCCGTCGTGGCTCATGCCCACCCAAGTACCGGTCATGAGTGCTGCGCACATGGTGCAAAAACCGAGCAAGCCCGCCGCCGCACCCGCCTCGCGCGGAAAGGGCGCCACTGCGCCAGTCTGGGCGCAGGGGAAGTTGATGCCGTGTGCGCCCATCGTCAGGAACAGGCAACCAACCACGACTGTCCAGTGCTCGATGCCCGCCAGTACCAGAGCTGCGAACAGCAATCCGGAAAACAGCGAAAGCGCTGTACCGACCGTCAGTGTTCGCACGAGGCCGATGCTCGACAGCAGGCGGCGACAGACGAGGGTGCCGATCAGATAGCCCGAAACACCGAAGGCGAAGCAGTAACCGTAAATGTCCGTTGGCACGCCGAGCACATTGATGAGCACGAAGGATGAACCGGAAATAAAAGTGAAGATTGCCGCGTAGGAGAGCGCGCCGGGCAGGGTGTAAGCCCAGAAAAAGTCGGCGCTGGCGATACGGCGATAGCCGGCAATCAGGTTGCGTGGGCGAACGGCGTCGGGGTTGCGGTGCAGGTTGGTTTCCTTGAGCAGGCGCCAGGCGGCGACAGCCAACGCGATACAGAAGAAGGTGTGAAAGAAAAAGGCAGCGCGCCAGCCGAACCACACCTGCAGGTAACCGCCAAGCACCGGGCCGATGATGGGCGCCAGCGAAAGCAGCGAACTGGCCTTGGCCATTACCTTGGCGCCTTCGGTCGGCGTGAAGGCATCGCGAATCAGCGCACGGGCGACAACGGCTGCGGTGCAGCATCCGATGGCCTGCACGAAGCGGGCGATGATGAGGAGATTGAGGCTGGGCGCCAGCGCGCAGGCGAGACTGGCGGCGATATAGACGCCGAGGCCGGACAGCAGTACCGGTCGGCGGCCGAAGCGATCCGAGAGCGGACCACTGACAAGTTGGGCGACACCGAAGCCGATGACGAACAGCGAGAGCGTCTGCTGTACCGTTGCCGGGGTAACGCCAAAATCCGTGGCGAGATGCGGCAGGGAGGCGAGGTAGAGATCGGTCGACAGCGGTTGCAGCATCAGGCAGCCGGCGATCAGCCAGAGCAGGGTGGTGGGACTCATTTAGCCCTTGTCCCGAATAATCCTGGCTTTCTCGCGTACCCAGTCGCGCTCTTTCTCGCTTTCGCGTTTGTCGAACTGCTTCTTGCCCTTCGCCAGACCGATTTCCAGCTTGACGCGTCCCTTGGTGAAATGCAGATTGAGTGGCACCAGGGCGTAGCCGGCGCGCTCCACCTTGCCGATCAGCTTGCCGATTTCACGCTCGTGCAACAGCAGCTTGCGGGTGCGCACGGGGTCGGGGTTGACGTGGGTGGAGGCGGTGGAGAGCGGGCTGATGTGGCAGCCGATCAACCAGACCTCGCCACTCTTGACGATAACGTAGGCTTCCTTGAGTTGCACGCGGCCGGCGCGGATGGATTTAACTTCCCAGCCTTCAAGTACCAGGCCGGCCTCGAAGCGTTCCTCGACGAAGTAGTCGTGGAAGGCTTTTTTATTTTCGGCGATGGTCATGAGGGCCCGGAATTTCTGCTCGCGTTAGAATCCGCACATTCTAATGCAGCGCCCCACCATGGCCCTTGTCGAAAAGTCGGTATTGATCCCTCGTACGCCTGCACAGATGTTCGAGTTGGTGGATCGTGTCGAGGACTATCCAAAATTTTTACCATGGTGTAGTGGTACTGAACTGCTGTCCCGAACGCCCGAACATACCGCCGGGCGCATTCACGTCAATTACCACGGCATCAAGCTGAATTTCGCCACCGAAAACCCGAAGGATCCACCCCACTGGATGAACATTTCGCTGCGCGAGGGGCCGTTTCGCCGCCTTGACGGTGGCTGGCGCTTCACCGCGCTGGGTGATGCCGGTTGCAAAATAGAATTCAAGCTGCACTACGAGTTTTCCAGCAAGATACTGGAAAAGGCGCTGGGGCCGGTGTTCGGCTTCATCGTCAATACGTTCGTCGACTCTTTTGTCAAGCGTGCCCACCATGTCTATGACTGACACAATTCAAGTCGAAGTGATCTATGCCCGTGCCGAGAGGCAGGATGTGATCCCATTGAAACTTCCCGCCGGGACGACCTTGCAGCAGGCAGTTGAAAAATCCGGGCTGCCGGCGAAATACCCGGAAATCGACTTGGCCAAGGGCAAGTTCGGCGTCTACAGCAAGCTGGCCAAGCCGGATACGGTGTTGCGCGACCGCGACCGGGTGGAAATCTATCGCCCGCTGCTTGCGGACCCGAAGGAAGTTCGCAAACAGCGTGCAGCCGAAGGCAAGGTGATGAAAAAAGGTGGTGGAGCGGTAGAGGAGTAACTACTTTGCCGCAGGTTTGGCAGGTGGTTTGCACCAGCTGTCGACGTTTTGCCTGGCCCGGTTAAGTTCGGCGTCGCGCACCGCACCGTCCATGGCGACACGCTCCCCCTTGGCATCGATCGAGAACCGAATCTGGCCAGATTCGATAGCGGCGAGATTCGATTTGGCCTGCAGGCACCCCTCCTCACGTTTCTTGGCCTCGGCTTGATCCTCCTGCGTCTTCTTGGCAGATTCCTGCGTTTTCTGCTGCTTTTCGCGATCGGACACCTGGTTTTCTGCGGCTGCCTTGCGAGCGGATTCATCCGCCGGTGGCGGCGGGGCCAATTTGCGCGAGTCGGTTTGACGTTCTGCCGGTGGCCGGTCGCCATAGTGAATCTTGCCGTTGGCGTCTTTCCATGAGTAAACCTGCGACAGGCCGATGATGGGTGTCAGGCTCAGAATTAGCAGGGAAACAAGACGGTGCATGCGCATGGCGGTACCTCGGTTTTGGGGATGCTCGGTTTGCTCGGGTTTGCTCGGGGTCTGGCTGGGCACGTATAATATGCTTTTGGATACAAGGATAACAGCATGCGACTCCTCCAGAAGGCATTGACCTTCGACGACGTTCTCCTGGTTCCCGCCCATTCGGCGATGCTCCCCCGTGACGTCACCCTGAGCACCCGCCTGACCCGCAAGATCAGGCTCAATCTTCCGCTGGTTTCGGCGGCGATGGATACCGTCACCGAGGCGCGACTGGCAATTGCACTGGCCCAGGAAGGCGGTATCGGCATCATTCACAAGAATCTCGATGCAGCCGCGCAGGCTGCCGAGGTATCGAAGGTCAAGCGCTACGAGTCTGGTGTTCTGAAAGATCCGATCACCATTCCGCCGACCATGACGGTGCGCGAAGTGCTGGCGTTGACACGCACCCACAAGATCTCCGGTCTGCCGGTGGTGGATGGCGGCAAAGTCGTCGGCATTGTCACCAACCGCGATTTGCGTTTCGAGACGCGGCTGGATGCCACCATCGGCAACATCATGACGCCACGCGAGCGATTGGTGACTGTCAAGGAAGGCGCCAGCCTTGAAGAAGCCAAGGCACTGATGCACCAGCATCGTCTGGAACGCGTTCTGGTAATCGATGATGCCTGGGTGTTGCGTGGCCTGATGACTGTGAAGGACATCCAGAAGGCTTCAGATTACCCGTTCGCCGCGAAAGATGAATTTGGTCGCTTGCGCGCGGGTGCGGCGGTCGGCGTGGGTGAAGGCACCGAGGAGCGTGTTGCGGCATTGGCCGAGGCCGGCGTCGACGTGATCGTCGTCGATACCGCCCATGGCCACTCGCAGGGTGTGCTGAAGCGCGTGGAGTGGGTCAAGAAAAACTACCCGCAGGTCGAAGTGATCGGCGGCAACATTGCGACCGGCGATGCTGCCCGTGCGCTCGTTGATCATGGCGCCGATGCCGTCAAGGTGGGTATCGGCCCTGGTTCTATCTGCACCACCCGCATCGTTGCCGGTGTGGGCGTGCCGCAGATCACTGCGGTGGATAACGTCGCCAATGCCTTGGCGAGTAGTGGCGTGCCGCTGATCGCCGATGGTGGCATTCGTTTCTCCGGCGATATCTCCAAGGCGATTGCCGCCGGCGCTCACGTCGTGATGCTCGGTGGTTTGTTCGCCGGTACCGAGGAAGCTCCGGGCGAGACCGTGTTGTTCCAGGGGCGCTCGTACAAGTCCTACCGTGGCATGGGCAGTCTCGGTGCAATGCAAAAAGGCTCTTCGGACCGCTACTTCCAGGAAAATGAATCCAACGTCGAAAAGTTGGTGCCCGAAGGCATCGAAGGACGTGTGCCCACCAAGGGGCCCGTCACGGCG
>CAJBAP010000165.1 GCA_903950295.1 uncultured Rhodocyclaceae bacterium | reverse complement strand
TCGACCATGTTGTCCTGTTTGTCGCCGCGCAGGCCGTGCTGCGGGCCAAACGCTGCTGTGAGGTTGATCTCGGGCAGGGCGGCCCGATCTCCCAGCACGTCGAGGCTGTGCGTCAGGTCGCGCGTGGTCGAAGCCGGATGCGCGAGCAAGGCAACGCGGCGGCCGGCGAGGCGGCGGCGCAGTTCGCGGTTGTCGATCAGGCAGTCGATGCCGAATTTCATGGCCAACGTGCCGGACGGAAGCCCATCGCACCGAGCGTCAGCACGAATCCGGCATGGTGGTGAAAATCTGGTTGGCCTGATGGATGGGCGAGCGCCCAGTAGCCGTGTTTGCTGTCGTTGGATTCCAGCACAACGGCCAGTGCAATGCGCAGGGTGTCGCCGGTCGGCAGGGCGGGTCTGGATAATGCGATATCGAGTTGCAGCAGATTTTCTTCGCGCCTGACTTCAATACGCGGTGCCGGAGCGTTACTGGTTGCGGGGGCTTGTTGGCGATAATCGAGGAAGTCGTAGTGGGCCCACTGGCCGGACGGCGAAAAATTGAATTCGCGATAACCGGTCTGCCCGAGTGGACTCAAGAACAGTTCGCAGCAGGTGGTGCGCCAGAGCGCGTCTGCGGGTGCTGGTGCGTGTGGCGTGGGAACGTGCAAATCCATGTTCAGTCCATGGATCGCGTAGCTGATCGCCAGCCCCCCATCAGCGGCGTGCGTCAGCGTGACATCAATGTGCTGATGAAAGCGCGCGGGATTGCCTGCATGCCCCGCGAGTGAAGCGTGTACCGAGTGAGCCATGCGGCGATTATGCGACGACTTTCTGGCACTGCTCGCCGAGGCCGTCGACGCCGAGGCGCACGACGTCACCGGCCTTGAGGAATTGCGGCGGATTCATGCCGAGACCAACGCCGCTGGGCGTGCCGGTGCAGATCACATCGCCGGGCATGAGCGTCATGAACTGCGAGATGTAGCTGATGAGGTGGGCGCAGGGAAAGATCATCTGCGAGGTGGAACTGTCCTGGCGGCGGACGCCATTTACCTCGAGCCAGACGCGCAGGTTTTGCGGGTCGCGGATTTCATCGCGCGTGACGAGCCAGGGGCCGATGGGCGCAAAAGTATCGCAGCCCTTGCCCTTGTCCCAACTGCCGCCGCGGTTCTTCTGGAAATCGCGTTCAGAGACGTCGTGGAAAGTGACATAGCCGGCCAGATGGGACAGCGCTTTTTCTGCACTGACATAGCGCGCCTCACGACCGATGACGAGGCCGAGCTCGGCTTCCCAGTCGGTTTTTTGCGAAGTGCGCGGCAGCTTGATGTCATCGAACGGACCGTTGATCGCGGTGGTGGCCTTCATGAATAGCACCGGCTCGGTGGGGATGGCCGCGCCGGTTTCCAGCGCGTGGTCGCGGTAATTGAGGCCGACGCCGATGATCTTGGAAATGCCGGTGAAGGGCACACCGAAACGTGGTTTGCCGCGTACGAGCGGCAGCGTCGCCGGGTTGATGGCGGCAAGCCGTTTCTGGCCGGCGGGCGAAAGTTCTTCCCAGCCGATGGTGGCACAGTGCGCGGACAGGTCGCGCAGCTTGCCTTGCGCATCGATCAGGCCGGGTTTTTCGCGGCCTTTGCTGCCGTAGCGCACCAGTTTCATTTCATTTCTCCCGAAAGGTTTGCCCGGAGGCGGACAACGATTGCATCAAGTGTGAGGGCCGGTATTATCGCCTTGGACATGGTCAATGGGATATCAAGGAGCGGCCTTTTCCCGTTTTCCGCGCCAGATCGCGTCGGGCTGCTGTTCGAGTGTTTCTGCCAGCAGGCGCAGGGCGTCGGCGGCGCGGGTGATTTCCTTGAGCGCGGCATTGACGTTGTTTACCGTAGGGGATTCCTGCTCGGTCAGGCTGCGTACCGCGCTGGCTGCCTTGGCCAGTTCCTCACCGGCCCTGGTCATGTTGCCGACCAAAGTCGAGTCGACACGGGCCAACTCGGTTACACGTTCTGCGGCGGTTTCGAGCTTGGCCAGAGCGGTCTGTGCCGCCAGCAGTGCTTTGTGCATTTCCGCCAGGTTGCCACGCACATCTTTGAGGATGGGGCCGCCCTGGGCGTCGAAGCGGGCGGCGAGTGATGCGAGGTGCCGCAGGGTTGTATCGAGCCGTTGCGGCAAACCTTGCGTGGCGGCCCCAGACACCAGCTGGTTTAGTGCGGCGGTGATTGCCGTGACATCGGCGATGAACTTGTCTATCGGGAAGCCTTCAAGTTTTGTGGTCAGTTCCTGAACGGCGGTTGGAATCGTCGGGATCTCGCTGAGGTCGGGATCGAGTGCGGCGAAGTTTGCAGGTTTGTCGGGATGAAAGTCGAGGTCGACATAGAGTTGACCGGTCAGCAGGCTCTGCATGCGCAAGCGTGCGCGCATGCCACGGTCGACCAGTTTTCGCACGGTGGCGCGGTCGCGCAGATCGACCGGTTCCCCGCCATGCGTACGCACGATGTGGGGCTGCACTTCGATGGTGACGGGAACCAGGAAGCGACGGCTCTGGGCGTCGAGACCGAGCTGGATTTGTTTGACGGTGCCAACCTTGACGCCGAGGAATACCACGGGCGCACCCACTTGCAGGCCTTGTGCTGCACCCTCGAAGTAAAGGACGTGCTGGCGTCGCTCGCCGAACCAGTTGCCGCCAGTCAGAAGCAAGGTGGTGGCGATCGTCAGGGTAATGGCGCCGAGGACGAAGGCACCGATCAGGGTGGGGTTGGCCTTGCGGCTCATGCTGTCCCTCCGCGCGTCAGGAAGTGGCGCACCTTGGGGTGCCCGTTTTTCAGCGCATCTTGTGGATGCCCGGTGGCGATCATGGTGTGGGTTTTCGCATCGAGATAGATCGAATTGTTGCCGATACTGAGGATGCTGGCCAGTTCGTGTGTTACCACGATGATGGTGGTGCCGAGGCTGTCGCGTAATTCCACGATCAGTTCGTCGAGGCGGCGTGCCGTCAGCGGGTCGAGGCCCGACGAAGGTTCATCGATGACGAGAGTATCGGGATCGAGCGCCATGGCGCGCGCCAGACCGGCGCGCTTCTTCATGCCGCCGCTGAGTTCGGCCGGATAGAAATCCTCGAAGCCGGCGAGTCCGACCAGCGCCAGCTTGAACGAGACGATCTCGTCGACGCGGGTTTGCGGCAGGCCGGTAGCTTCGGCCAGTGGTAGCGCGACATTTTCGGCCAGCGTCAGCGAACTCCATAGTGCGCCCCCCTGAAACAGGACGCCGAGGCGGCGTTTGAGGTGCTGTTGGGCCTCGTCCCCACCGTTCCAGAAGTCCTCACCACGATAGAGCACCGCACCGGTTGCCGGGCGTTGCAGGCCCACCAGGGCACGCATCAGCGTGGTCTTGCCACAGCCGTTGTCGCCCATGACGACAAAGATGTCGCCCCGATTTACCACGAAGTCGAGGTCGCGCTGGACGATGAAATCGCCGTAGGCCATGGTCAGGTTGCGCACCTCAAGGTGCGGGGCCTCGTGCATTGGCTCAAATCCCCAGCTGGTAATAGACGATGGTCATGATCGATGCGGCGATGGTGATCAGCAGGATACCAGTGACGACGGCGGACGTTGCCGCATGGCCGACTGCCTCGGCGCTGCGTCCGCACTGCATGCCGCGCAGGCAGCCGGCGAAGGCGATCATCGCGCCGTAGACCGTACCCTTGGAGAGGCCTACGGCGAAATGCTTGAATTCCAGTGCGCGCAAGGTCTCCGTGTAGTACTCGAAAACGCCGATGTCGAAGATGGTCACCGACACCAGCAGCCCTGCCAGCATGCCGATGAAACCCGAATAGAGCGTGAGCAGCGGCACCATCAGCATCAGCGCCAGCATGCGCGGCAGCACCAGGAAGTCGATGGCCGAGATGCCGAGTGTCTGGTAGGCGTCGAGTTCCTCGTTGACCTGCATGGTGCCGAGTTGTGCCGCGAAGGCGGCGCCGGTGCGACCGGCGATGATGATGCCGGTCATCAATGCGCCGACTTCGCGCACCATGCCGATGGCCACCAGGTCGGCGATGAAGATTTGCGCGCCGACGAGACGGAGTTGGTCGGCGCCGAGGTAAGCCAGGATCAGTCCGACGAGGAAGCTGATCACTGCGACGATCGGTAGTGCTCGTGGCCCGACTTCCTCGATTTCGAGCCAAAGATCGCGCGGACGGAAGTACGCACGTCCGCTCAGCAAGCGTAGCAGGGAGAGCGTGACCTCGCCGAGAAAATGCAGCATCTGCGGTACGGTGCGGAGAAACTCCAGGGTTGCCTCGCCGGTTTGCGTGAATACATCCACGCCACCGCTGTTGCGGCCGGCGACCTTTCGCTCCGGTACGGCCAGTGCCATGGCCAACAGCCGCTGTGCCCCCGGCGGCAGCCCGCTGGTGTCGACCACGATGCCGCGCTCCGCACAGCGCTTGCTGATTACCGTGACGAAGGTCAGTAGGCCGGAGTCCCAGTCGGTCAGATCCGTCGCGGAGAAACCAAGGTGGCATGCCCGTTCGTCCAGGCGTTCGAGCACTTGCTCTGCGGGTGGCAGATTCTGGTCGGTACACCAGCGCCCGCCCAGGATGATCTCAAGGCTATCGCCAGCAGTAACCTGAATATCGAACTGCCACGCCTTGTTTCCGTGCATGGCCGAATGAGCCCCGGGTTATTTCTTGCCAAAGCCGCCCAGCAATGCGGCTACCGGGCGCAGATGACGTAGCGGTCGCCGTTCCGCCAGCGCCGACTTTTCGGCGGGCTGGTCTGGTGCTGCCTCGACCTTGGATTCATAGGGCTTGGAAAAGTCGAAGCCGTCGGCAGCGATGACCGGTTTTTTAGGGAGGTTGGGGATGTGAGCAATCGGTGCCGGCAGTCGGTCGACCGGAATTTTCGGGCCATGACCGATTCTGGGCTCATGCTTGTGACCGTGTCCCCGGCCGCCGCGTTCTGCCCGGTCTCCACGTTCGCGCTCTTCGGGCGGGGCCGTGGAGCCCAATTCGAAGCCGGGTACGACGACCTGTTCGATCTTGAACTTGGTCAGCCTTTCGATCTCGGCCAGGCGCGGTTTTTCTTCGGGTGCGACCAGCGAGGTGGCTTCGCCAGTTTTGCCGGCACGGCCGGTGCGACCGATGCGATGAATATAGTCTTCGGCGACGCGCGGCAGTTCGTAGTTGATGACATGCGGCAGGTCGTCGATGTCGAGGCCACGTGCGGCGACATCGGTGGCGACGAGTACGCGTGCCTGACCACTCTTGAACGCTTCGAGCGCCTTGGTGCGCTCTTGCTGACTCTTGTCGCCGTGGATGGCGGTGGCGTTGATGCCCTCGCGCTCGAGCCAGGTGGCCAGTCGGGCGGTACCGAACTTGGTGGCAACGAATACCAGCACCTGAGTCATCGAGGGGTCGTCGAGCATCTGCTTGAGTAGATAACGTTTCCGGTCGGCGGCGACCAGGTGCACGCGGTGGGTGATGGTTTCTGAAACCATGTTGCGGCGTGCGACTTCGATCAGTTGCGGCGCTTTCAGCATCGCATCTGCGAGCTTCTTGATCTCGTCCGAGAAAGTTGCCGAAAACAAAAGGCTCTGGCGCGTCTTCGGCAGCAGGCCGAGGATGCGCTTGATATCCGGGATGAAGCCCATGTCGAGCATGCGGTCGGCTTCGTCGAGGACGAGAAATTCGACGGCGCCGAAGTTGACGGTTTTCTGCTCGACGTGATCAAGCAAGCGGCCGGGGGTGGCGACGACGATCTCGCGACCTTCCTTCAACTCGGCGATCTGCGCACGCATGTCTACGCCACCGTAAATGCAGACCGAGCGCAACGGCACATGTTTGCTGTAAGTCTTGACCGCTTCATGTACCTGCATCGCCAGTTCGCGCGTCGGCGTGAGGATCAGCGCGCGCACCGGATGACGGGCGGGGGAGGGTGAACTGCTGGCATGGCGCGCCAGCTTGTGCAGCAGGGGCAGGGTAAAGCCGGCCGTCTTGCCGGTGCCAGTCTGGGCGCCGCCCATGACGTCATGGCCGGCCAGAATGATCGGAATGGCCTGGGCCTGGATCGGTGTTGGGTCGGTATAGCCGGCATCATGCACGGCCCTGAGGATTTCGGGCGCCAGCCCGAGGTCGGTAAATTTCAAGATGAACTCCGGTTGCGTCGCACGCCCATGACCTCTTGAAAAGGCCGCGCCGGCTCAGGCGGAACAACATTGGGGTGGCGGGATGCCGCAAGACCGCACCCAACCGGCAGGGTGCAGGGCGATTCTACGATAAACGCTTCTGACGCGGGTTCGGCCGTCTCAGATCAGACTGTCCGGCTCAAACCATCTTGCCGCCGCCGGCCGGGAGGGGTTGAGGCCGTTCCGTGGCAGTGTGCCCCGCACCACCCTTTTTCACCGGCGCTTCCGCTGGTTTGGTGGTCTTGTCGGCGGGAACTTCCTCGGCAGCTGCTTTTTTCTTCGCTGCTTCGTCCCGTTGAATGGACGACGGCACGATTTCGATGCTGTTCTCGCGCATGTAGGCATCCATGTCGCGCCAACCACCGAAAACGGCTGATTTCTGCGCTTTCGGATTGAGCTTGTAACAATCTTCCAGCGCCCGGCCGCTGTGACGGCAGGCACCACCGACGGCGCGACCTTCCGCCTCCCGGGCAGCGGCAAGCTGGGCTGGATTCTCGAGGCCAAGCTGGTCACAGCCGGCCAGGGCAAGTCCGCAGAGGGTCAGAAGCAAGAGTTTTTGCATGAATGAGCGAAGCACGAAAAATGAACGCAAAGGTCGCCAGTCAGATTTTACGGCCGCTCGTGCGGTTTCTTTACCCCCGGTTTTGCGCCGCACGAATTTTTTCTGCCAGATTCTTGACCTCGATGGCGGATAGCGTGTCCTGCCCCCGCCCCTTGAGCATCAGCCACAGAATGGCAGCATTGATCAGGATCAGGCAGGCCTCAAGATAGAGAATGGGCGCCACCAACTGGCGTTGCGAGTTGTCGGCGAAGAGGAAATAAAAGCCCTCGAAGCTCGGCAATGCTGCCTTGGTGATGGCGGCGTAGTTCTGAAAGGGGGGGAACAGTACGATCAGCATCAGGTTCGCTGCGGTCAGCCACAGGACGCCACGCTGGTAACGGTTTCCGCCCGGGGCGATTTTCCCCAGCGGGCGCTCGCGCAACAAGAGCCAGGCGATACAGGCATTGATGAGTACCACGATAATTTCGAGCGTCAGAAAATTGGTATTGGTGATGCGGTTGGGGTGACTGCCAAAAAGGAAATAGAAACCATCGAAGGTGGGAATGTTGCCGCGCTGCATGCTCATGTAGTCATAGGGCGGAAATAGCAGTACCAGCACGAGGTTGATGGCGGCGGCGAGGAGGGCAATCTGCTGCTGTCGTTTCATGGGGGCGAAGTTTTTCGGAAGGGTGATAGGGTAATGGAGAACATTGTCGTCGTGCAATCCAGCGTCAAGCTAAAATGATGATCCTCGAAAATCAAGTGAATTGGCCGATGAAACGCTCCCTTGCCTCTCTGATCGCTCCCATGCTTCTGCTCTTTGCCGCCGGTGTGTTTGCCGCTCCCGACGCAAAACCGGCAAAAACGGCCAATCCGGGCAAGGCGGTTCAGGCAGCACCCCTGCCACTCAGGGAAATTACCCTGCGCCACGGACTTTCCGGTGCTGCGCTTGACACCCTGGCAACACAGGTACTGCGTTTCAACGACGAGGAGGTGAAGCTCAAGACGGGGGCCGGACGCATCAGTCTGGAGGATGTGAAGGGGATCGCCGACAAGGCGCGCCTGCCCGAGTTGGCCCTGTTCAACCAGGATGATGCGCTGGCAATGTTCGACACGCGCCCGCGCTTCCTGCCGTTACATCAGGTAATGGAGGCCGGCAAACAAAAATTCGAGGCCAAGAACTTCTATCCGCAGATGATCGACGCGATTGACGATATTTCAGGTCGGA
>CAJBAP010000164.1 GCA_903950295.1 uncultured Rhodocyclaceae bacterium | reverse complement strand
CGATGTCGCCGACAGGGAGTCTGGATGCAACCATTTCTCGGGCGTCATCCCTTGTTGCGGGGGGGGGGGTAGCAAACGGAAGACGCTTCGCCCCTGACCTGGCGGCGGGCCTGGGACTGGCTTCTATAGCGGGCATTTTGGTGGCCATGAAAATACTTTTGTGCGGATGGGATAGATTGCTTATGCCTTGCATGGTACGCCCAACGCCGGGCAAGGTGCTCGTTTTCGAGGTGATCTCGGCGAAAGATCAGTTCTGCAATTCGTTCAGCAGTTCCGGGTGCCGATCAAGAAGCCGAAATAAATTGGTCACCGCTGGAACGGCAGGTTCACTCTAAAACCAGCCGCTCAATTCACATGCTAACGGCATCACCAATGACTCCTCCCGCTGCAAAGCCGAAGTTTAGGGTTCAGAATGAATTGGGTCACTCCGATCTGACTATTTTGGTTGGTGCAGAGTGGCAAATCCGGTGCTGCGTATCAGGAGTTATCGATCGCAGCACCGGGTAGTTCACGTGTAGGAACTTACTGGCGACAACCGAGCAACCCCTTCTTGGGAGTTTCAAAGTAACCCAGATCCTTCGGACATTCGGTTTTTTTCTCAGGCATTGCTGTACCAACCTTGGCCGAGCAAGTGAAAGCACCTGTCTTCCGATTAACTGATTTGCTATCTAGCTTCCACCCTTCCGGACAGTGCGGGCCTTGTGCAGTAGTTGCTGGAGCAGCAGCGGGTATAGCAGTAACCTTTAAGCTGGCTTTTTGGTTCTTTCCCCTGCAGCCTAATGTTGCTTCATTCCGCTTTGGCTCAGCCTTGACTTCATATACGCCGGGATTGGCATATACATAATTCACCACCAACGGGACGTCCTTCTCCTGATTGATTTTGAAATCTCTCTTATTGCCATCCCCAAAATGAAGACGAAGACCGCAGTTTATGCTTCCTGAGGAAACATCAAATTCAGATGTTATCTTTGCCGATTCGCCAGCACGAATCTCGCCCGGTTCTACTTTTACGCCGGTCAAGGTCTGAGCTGAAGCAACTGCCGGCACACAGAATAGCAATGCAACAAGCAATCTATTTTTCATAGAGCGTACCTCCTTATCTTGGTTACAGAATCTAGTCGGCAATCCGCTAGCGCATCAAGTCTACAATCAAGATGGCTGAATGAGTAGCGATTTAAACGGTCTGGAATATTTGGAGGTTATTGTCACTGGCCGCTTCCGCTGCAATGCCGATGTTGAGCCGTACCCAAGTATTTATCGTTGTTGCTACCCCTCATCCCCGGCCGAACCGTCGTAATACACCTTGCCCGATTGCCTGCCAATCACGATCACCCGACTACTGCGGATCATGAGCCCACTATTGCCGTCGCCCCACAGCACTTGAACCCACCAGCAGGGTTCCGTCAGATTGGCATAGATGTGAAATTGGTCGGGTTTCTTGCTGTGGCAAACGAGCGTTCCTGCCGCTACGGGTTGCGCCAGTGCCTGCGTCGCAATGATGAGCGCCATGTCCCGCGTGACCGGAGGAAAGAGATGTACTTTCAGATGCTCAAACCACTTCATGGGGGACTCGGTTGATTGCGCTGGGGGACATGATCGCCAATAGTCGGCGGTAACGGGACTAGGCTGAGCCATGACTCCTGATCACTCACTCCGGCGCCTCTCCCCACAACTCCTCCTTGAATAGCTCAGTCATCGCCTGCTCGACAATCTTCGCCAGGCCACGCTCACGCATATCCCGAGCTTGCTCCATGGTGAAGTCCTGCGGAGAAAGACACTTTTCGCCAATCTTTCCCCGAAGGTAGCCATTGCCATCGCTACCGGTCAGTTCGCCTGAAACCATCTGTATATCCCAATGCCGACCTTCGCCGCCAAGGTCGGGAAGCCTTGGATCTTCTGGCGGCCCTACGATGTAAACCACCTTGCCGAGATTTTCTGTACGCCCGCCGCTAATCAGGCAGACAATTCCTGAATGAAGATTCATTTCACATCCTCCTTTCGATCAAACTGGCCGGCCATTACCTCTGAGTAGTAGCTATCGTCAGCTATTGCCATCGTATTCGGGCTCGGCAACACTGCGCGACCCAACGAAGATGTGCATGGTTTCCACCCGTAGCAAAGTGTGTCCCCGTGGGCAACTTAGCTGATTGAAGTTCCAGCCGGGTTGTCCGCTCAAGTCGTTTTGCCGAAGCAGAGTGTTCGGAACGTGCTGATTGCAACTAAGGCAGCGAATCTCACCATGCCCACTCCGCAGGAGATCATCTGCAATGCTGTGAAACTCCCACCATTGATCAGGTATGACAGTCGGACTATAAATAGAGTCGTCCCTCTGCTGTAGCCATTTCAAAACTGAACCAACATGATTTTTCGCAAGGTGCGGGTGCTCGCGTAACTTGTCCAGTATTACCTTTTCAACATCGGCACTTTGGAACGTAAACTCGCCCTCGCCGCCAGATAGCATCACACTGATTGGGCGAAAGAGAATCGACTTACCGCAAGGCGGTGGATTACTCCAAAAACGTGCCTCCTCGCGCCCCATTGCTGCTTCGCTAAAACTGACCTGAAAAAGATAGTCAGGGTTCAACAGCACTTTGGGGCGAAGCAGAAGCAGTGGCCACAGTAGCGACGCCACGATTAATATGAACCAGACGTCACGCCGCGCGTACTGCCAATCAAACCGGTCCAGGCGAAATGCCATATGCCACCCGAGCCGCAAGGCGACCAGTGCTACCGCCAAAAGGTAAATCGCAATTACAGGATTGATCGAGGCCATAGCCTTACTGACTACCCTTGTCTAAGTGTTCAACTTTGTTTCAGCCAGTCGCATTACTTCGCCATGACTGAAGTGATCGAAGGTCCAACCAGGCACCTTGCAGCCGATTTCACTGCCAGTGAGCCACACTAGTCCAGTTCGGACATGGTAGGCATATGCTCCGTCGCCTGAGCCATTAAATGCACGTGCCTCTTCATCGCTAAAAAACAGCGTCTCTGGGTAGTGAAATTTGCCATCACCACTACTGGATTCGTATAAGTCCTCCATCAAGACAAGGTACAGGGGCATTGCGCCGCCCCTCTCCTGCAACCGTTTATCAAGATTCGGATAGTCGGACCGCAAAAAGATCTCCGGTGGCGGAGGCGGTAATGGAAGTAGCAGATCTGGCGCGATGGAATCCGGCGGCGGCGGTAGATTCACGGGTAGCTGATCTCGATTGATTCGGTCGGCCCGGAAATTACGGTAGACACGCTGATGCACCGCATCCCAACGCGCGCCATCTGGGTGCAGGTACTCCCATTTCGGCTCTGCATCTTTCGGGCGAATGGCAAAGATGTAGTAGCGATCGAAGCACACCAGGTAATTGCTCGAATCCCATGTGTCGTCGTAATACTCGACTTCACGGACTTTGGTAAGTTGTGAAGAGTTTTTATCACTGTGCTCAGTGGAATCATTATCAACTTCATCGTCATCGTCATAGATATCATCACGGCCCGGACAAAGGTACACCTCGATCCGGGAATTCCTATAGTCGACAGCGATCTGAAGAAGATGGTTGGAGACAATATCGTCCGCGATTGCTTCCTCATCAACGGAAATATCGGGTGGTGCATAGTCGGCTTGACTGGCACGTCCAGTTTCCTGATCCTCTTCAAGTTCATATAGCAGATCGCAGCCTTCATTCGTGTAAAGCCAGAGTGATTTCAGTGCACTCCTGTCAATGAACTGCAGAGCGCCCAAAACAGCATCGCGCATCGCGCTCTCATAGGATTCCCAAAATAAACCTCGCTCCCCCTGAACCTGAACACAGATTTCTTCCCATGTATTTTCAAGAACGGAGTCATCCTCGGAAAGCATGTGTTTGCTGCGCATCAGTTGCGCCTGTGCAGCATCCGCGACAATCTGGGCAGCATTGGTTGCCACCGATTTATTGAGTAATTCAAAAATATCTGACATTGCACCGCCCCTCAACACAAAAGGGGAAACCCTGCTTTCAAAGGGTTACCCACACCAAGTTGTCATTGCTCAATACCGGCTCGCCTTCCCACCGATAAGCCACCAATGGACCGGCCTTGCCAGCGCCATAGTCCAAGACGGCAGTCGTGGGGTTCTGAATGCCTGGCTGGCCCGTCAGCCAATAGTGGCCAACAAACGTAGGAACCGTCCCCACTGCACCCAAGCTGACCGTAGCAGGCATGGCCTCATCAGGAATACGCTCCCGCTCACTTTCCGGAACAAGCGCTGCCGCCCGATAGGTAGTTGCCGACGCATCCCACCACCGGACGCGGATTTCCTTGCGGGGAATGCCGTTGTTATCAAGAAAGCTTGCGCCATTGCCCATTTCAACCTCGTAGCCCTTTGTTACATCTTCGATCGCACGCCAGGCTGACGTCCGCTTGATGAAGGAGTCAAACAGGAAGTCGCCATCCAGAACACCACGATCGGTCAAACCCGACCTGATCACGTCGATGCTCTCGGGTTTCCACCAGGCGTGGCAAACCTGAATGCCGTTCAATTCAAGGAAAGGTGGAAGCGTCTTGAACCAATTAACCAATTCATTGTGGAGATTGGTGCCCTCACCCCCGACTTGCTCCAGAAAAGCGGCGTGCTCCTTGGTCTTGTTTGGGTCGCGCTCTTTGACTAGATTGCCTTTGGCATCACGGGTAACAAACCGGATCGCGTTCCACTCGTGGTTTCCCATGATGGATAGTCCGCTGCCAGCCTCGATCATGCGCTGAACAATGCGAATGACCTCGACCTGTCCAGGCCCCCGTTCAACCAAGTCACCCAGGAAAACTGCCATCCGTCCTTCGGGGTTGCGGTAAGCACCATCCTTAATCCGGTAACCAAGCTTCTTGAGCAGCGCTTCCAGCTTGCCTAGCTGCCCGTGTATATCGCCAACGATGTCGTAGTTCATTTGGCACTCCATGCCTATTAGTTGCATCACGCTACTAAGTCTAGCGCAGTTAGTGGCACAATGCAACTATTAAGGAGACTGTGATGAGTACTGCTGTCCAACAACCCCCAAGCAAAGTACACCCGATGCCCTTCTGCCGGGTGGAAATCACCATCCTGAGCATCGTCGATGACTCCCTGAATGTATTGCTGGCCAAGCGGAGCAAAGCCCCCTATGCCGGACGTTGGTGCCTGCCAGGCGGGGTAATCCGGATCGATCTGGATGAGGATCTTGAGGCTGCCGTCCAGCGGGTTGCGTTGGAACGCTTGGAAGTCGAGTTGCCATACCTGCGACAGCTATGTGCTGTAGGCGGCGTATCACGCGACCCTCGTTCCGAGTGGGGATTGAGTATTGTTTTTCGCGGTCTACTGCCAGCGGAGGCATTTGATCCCAAGGCAGGGAAACGGATTGAGGCACTAACCTGGCGACCAGCCGATCAGGCCATGATTGATACCAAGCTCGCATTCGATCATGCGCAACTGATTGCCCAGGCAGTAACTGCTACCCGGTCAGAGATTGAGCGCATGGAGCTTCCATTTGGATTCCTGCCCGAGCAATTCACCCTAGGCGAACTGCAGGCAACTTGTGAGCAGATCTTGGACCGCCGGCTAGATAAATCCAGCTTCAGGCGAAAGCTTGATGAACGGAAGTTGGTTGAGCCCATCGAGGGTGAAATGAGGACGGGCGCGTTTAGGCCGGCGCAGCTTTTCATGCGAGTACTGCGATAGGACATCCGACTGAATCTTTTATGAACCGCATCCCCCCTCTCTCGCATGAAACTCTAAAAAAGTGGCGCAGGCAGGGCGACGCGCGACTACTGTCGTTTTGAGGTTATTTCGGCCGCTCTAATTGTTGCGTCTGCCTGAATGCGCGCTGTCTCAATTTTCACGTCGGCATAACGGTTGATTGCCAGGCACAGAGATCCAGCAAGGTTTGTGGGTGTTGATGGGCGGGAGAGTACCCACATGATGCGAGTAGCGATGCCGATTGCGAACCATTCTGCCAGCAGCAGTTCGACATGCACCATGCCACGCTCTGGCCACGACAGCAGAAAGCCAAACCCTATCCCTTGCATTGTGCCAACCCCAATCGGCGCAACAAACGGCGGGAACAGCATGGTGACAACTATCGCCGCAAGCGCTGCCTTGAGTATCTTCTCCTGGACTGCTGTCATTCGCTCTCCCTGATGTTGTCCTTGTCAGCGTCTGGGCAGACCATTGAACTCGTCTTGAATTCCTGGTGCGTGTAGATCAGGCATTTGGTATCGAACAAATCATAGCCAAGCGGCCCAGGAATGATGACCAACTTGATCGTTTCACCTGGCGTGATTTGCTTTTCCTTAGCGACGTAGGCCCAATCCTTGAAACGCTGGGAATCTTCAGCCTGACGTTCAGTAATGTTGCGTTGCTGTTTTTGATCTTTTGGTTTGGCGATCCATGACTGATAACCCCAGGCCATCACACCGGTCAACAGCAAAGCACCAACGATTTTTTCAGTCGTGGATGACATTGCTGGTCAATGGCAGTGATATACGCAAGTCATGTGATCCACCTTTATACCTTTCCTATGCTTAACGACGCAGTTGATGCGTGACCAGCTATTTCTTACCCACGCCGAAGTTTTCGTATGGGTATCCTATCCCGTGGTGCCAGGTACGGCAAGACCCCAGCATTCGGATATGGCAAGACCATCTCCAATTCATGCTGGCAATCCCGCGCTTGTGGATATCGGACAAGCAATTCGCGAACTGCGTGCTGAGGCCGGTTTGTCGCAAGAAGCATTGGCCCATGAGTCCGGAGTTGATCGCAGCTATATGGGTGGGATTGAACGCGGCGAGCACAACATGACCATCATCAACCTGCTGCGCATCTGCCGTTGCCTGCAAATCAGTGTCAGCGAGTTATTGCACCGGGCAGGCGTGTAGAGATGCATTGCCGATAGTCGGCGCAGGTAGGACGGCACGCCAGCGCGCAAAGTGCGGTTGCCGTCGTGTACGCGGGATACCAGAAATTGAGCTTCAAGATATTTCAGCGCCCTTGTAACCATCCCACGTGAAGCATTCAGGTTGAAACGCAACTGGCCATGCTCGACGCTTTGCGGAGCTACGCGGCGCAACTCTGCGAGCACCTTGCTCGTTGCCGATCCCTCATGCATTCCTGGCGGAAACGGGTTGTCCAGCCACTGACGCGGGGCTGCCTTGGCTTGGGCGGCGCTGGCGGAGGCAGACAGTAGTTGAGCGAACATTGACAGCGGCGGCAGGGTTTGCGTCATTGCAATGTCACTCCCTTGGGAACTTGAAAGCACTGGCGACCGGCCAGCCCACGATCGGCCAGTCGGGCGAGGTAAGGGGTCATCCAGGCAGCGCCGCCAAGACGTTCGATGCCACGGTCGCCGGACTGCAAAACGTGCGGTACATCTGCACTACCATGGCAACATGTTTCATACACTGCACTTTCTGCCGTACCACTTCCTGCACTTTCTGCCGGATGTTGGGGGGTGAAACTGCACTTTCTGCCGGACTGTTCCTGCACTTTCTGCCGTGAGGAAAAACCATTTGACATGACTTTAGGGAGCCACTCCCGATAAGCAAAAGGCTTGAAGTTTTCGAGATAGAGTCCGTCCGCTTTCTTGATTGGCAACCAGGTCAGCGCATACCTGGCCCATGCCCCATTGGCGCCGTGACTGCGGGTCTTGAAGATGAAACCGTGAGATATCAGGTCAGTGATAGCGTCACGCAAGGTATGCTCAGATCCGAATCCATAGCGCTTGCACCATGTGAACGTCGCCTGCAGATGGCCGTTGTTGTCTCGCGTCAGTTGCCGGGCCATCAGATCGATGAGGTTGCGTGCTGCAAAGCCGAGAGCCGCATAGGCAGGGCTATCGATCACGCGATGTTCGATGGCGACATAGGGATGCGCCGTGCGTTTGGGCTTATCCACCGCCCGCTGGCGACGCATTTCGTTTTGATCAACGCCCATTGAGCGGCCCTCCAATCAGTTTTGAATTGCGCAGCATCGCCGCGCTGATTTCTGCGTCGACGGCTCGCCTGATGCCGCTATCCGAGACGCCACGGCCGCGCCGATATGCCTGCCGCCGCTCGGTAACTTTCTCGTTGCGATAGTCGAGCCAGTCGGTTCCGGTGATGCCAGTCGGCACGGCTATTCCGCATCCGAGGATGCCGGCCGCCTCCTGGGCCGCCCTGACGCCGGGGTTAATGCCGGTTTTCTCCTGAGTGCCAAGATCGTTGTCAGCAGCCACCACGGATAAACCTCTCCGGGGTAATGCCTCGGCTACGCGAGGCAGGTTGCCTGCGTTGAAAGCCACGACAACGCGCGCGGTAGGCGTGGCGGCATGGATAGCAAGACCGGTGGCAAGCCCTTCACAGATCACGGTCAGAGAGGCATCGCGGCGCTGGATGATGTAACTGGCCGCCCGCGTTGATGCGCCCAGCCAGAACAGCTTTTCACCATCGGGGCTGATGCGCTGCACCGAAGCGAATGCCCGACTGATGAGCATCGGCACCACCAGCCAGCCAGCATCATCGACACGCAGGCCGAAGCAGCCGGCCATGTCCAGGTGCTTTTTCGCAAGGTACGGATGGCCGTCACGCAACGGGCGGCATGCGGCGAAGTATTCCTGTGCGGCCTTGGTTGCGGCAGCGGTACGCATGCGCTCATCCGCCTTCCGCCGCTCGATGGCAGCGCGATCGACCTGCTGAAGATGGATATCACCCTCCGGCCGCCAGGTCAGCGGCTCGGGATGAATCGACCAGTCCATTGCGAACCCGATACCGCCGTCGAGCGCCAGCTTGTACGCGCCATTCTTCGAGTGCGGGTGTGACTCGGTAGGGCATCGATGCCAGCGCCCGTCAGGATCGATGGCGCGCGGCAGCAGGCCGATGGTGCAGCAGAAGTTCTCGAAGTCCATCATGCCGCGGCCCTCCGTTCACCTTTCTCTCGCCCCTTGGCCCAGGCGATTCGCAGCGCCTTCACCTTGTTTCGAACGGCCGGTGATGGCGGCTCGGGGCGCGTCCGCTCAAAATCCCACACAGGCCAGGCGCCCGTAATGTTCATGTACTGCGCCAAAGCCCACTTGCGGTCCTTGCCAAGTTCGTGCGTCAGGCCGACGATCTGCGGCCAAAGGTTTCGCGTGATGGCTGCGCGGTCGCCAGTGGCAATCAACTCCTTCAGCGTTCCGGGTACGTGCCGAACCTGGCTCGGCTTCGGCGGGTAGGCATGCCCGCACTCTGGACAGGATGGCGAGGCATCGTGCACGCAGTGGCACTTCGGGCACTTCGCTGATTTCTTCTCCTTGGGCTTTGCTGGTTTTTTCTCCTGGCGCGTGCCGTCGTCGAGTTCAACCGTGCCGCTCGCGAAGAAGTCCTGCATGTCATCCCAGAACCGGACGCAGTTTCCGGAGTGATCCAGGACGAGACAATCCGCCTTGCCTGGATGCTTGCGCAGGCCACGCCCCAGGATCTGAATGTGCTCGGCCAGGCTCGACTTGAGCGGACGCGCCATGATGATGCAGCCCACGTCAGAAACGTCGAAACCCTTGGAGAGAGCGGCAACACTGATCAAACCGCGAATTGTTGAATCCGGTTTCCGAAACTCAGTCACCATATCCTTGCGGGCTTCGTCGTCAGTTCGGTAGGTGTAAAGCTCGCAGATGACGCCGGCCGCCATAAACTGCCGCTGGATCTCTTCGCAGTGCGCCACGTTCGCGCCGAAGGCAATGAATTTGCGATCTTCGCCGTGCTTCAAATACTCGGCCACGCAATCTCCGACTATGGGCATGGCGCGCTCGGCCGCGTCCTTATCCGTCCACTCCCCGGCAACCACCTTGGCGCCGTCCATGTTGGGCTCGCTGGCCGCGAACACGCGGTAGAGCACCAGGTGCTTGTCGGCGATCAGTGCGTTCGTGGTGATCACGCTGACGACGCGCTGGTAATGCTTACCCAGCCCCTTGGTAAAAGGTGTCGCCGTCAGGCCGATTACCACCGTGTCACGCTTGCCGATGCGATCGACCACGGCTTTGTGGATACCGTGACATTCATCAACCACGATCAGGTCAGCATCTGGCCACTTCCGGCGAGCGAGCGTCTGGATGCTGGCCACCTGGATTCGCTCCCAAGGGCGATAGCGCCAGTGTTGCGCCTGGATAACGCCATGAGGAATGCCGTACTTATCGAACGTTTCTGACGTTTGCTCGATCAGCGCGACACGATCCACGACAAACACCAGGCGCCGACCCTTCTGGTTGCACTCGTCGGCAAGGTAGGCGGCCACCACCGTTTTGCCGCTACCCGTTCCCATGCACAGGATCTGGTTCTTGATGCCGGCGCGAATGTTGTTGCGCAGTGATTCGACGGCGGCATCCTGATAGTCTCGGAGGTCGATAGCCATCAGACACCCCCTTTCAACTTCGGCAGGATTTCCGAGTCACGCTCTACCATCAGGGCTTCGCGGATCTGCTTCAGCAGCTTGCCCTGGCGCTGCGCCTGTTTGGCCGCTTCGTTTCCGGTTGTGATCGATTGCCCGAGACGGCCCTCAAGTTGGTGAAATTTCTGCACCCACTTATCCAACTCGGCCACCGTGTCGCTCTTGGTCATGGTGTCGATGCGTTCCTGCAAGGCGCGGTTCTCAGCGACTTCTAACTCGTACGCAGCCAGAAGATCGTCTTCTGGTTCCTGATCTGGCGCCTGGACAACAACTTTCGGAGGCTGCGATTCCTTCGAGGCACGAAGCATCGCGGCAGTAGTTACCTCGCCGGCTATTTCCTTGGCCGCCGAAACCGCCTGCTCGAACTTGTCCTCCGGCACGGCCGCGAGCTTTTGCCAGCGGCTTGATTCGTTCTTACTTATGCCGAGGTCGGCAAGGGTTTTCGCTGATTCTTCTGGCGGTACTACGATGTGACCGCCAGAAGATTTGCCATGAAGTTGCCCTTTTGTTCCGGCCGACTTCGGCAGTTCGGCCAGCAATTCACCTGCCCGGCGCTCGGCACGCACCTTGATCTCTGTCACCCAGGCGATCATCTCGGTGTCGTGAGCTTGGCGTGCATAGGCGGCCATTGCCTCGGCCTTATCTCGGATGTCCTTGACCTCATCGACTGCATGGGCCTCGGCCAGCGCCGTTCGCGCAGCGTTGTATCGGGTGAGTGCGGTCATGGCAGCACCCTCCAGATCAACCGCAAGACCGCGAGGGCAAGACGGGCGGCCATCTCGCGCACCCGATGACCATGTGCCGCGTGGTGCTGCCTGAACTCTTCAATGGAGTAGGACGCCAGAAAAACAATTACCGTCGCGCCCTGCGCGTTACCATTCTTTCCGTCGATTCCCCTGTCGATTGCCGCTTCACCGACATAGCCAGCCGCCCCGCTGGCTTTGTCTTTTATGGGATCAGGATGTCGCATGGTCGGCCTCCTTGGCAAGAGCGGCACGTAGATCGCCGACGCACCAAGAATTGTTTCTCGATCCGGCCAGCTTCCGCGAGCGCGGTATGCGTCCGGCACGCTCCCATTTCCAAAGCGTGGCCAGGCTGCGAACCCCGTACAGATTCAGGACAACATGACTGCCGACATACGCGGTATCAGGCAGGGTGTCGAATTGCGAGAGTGGGGCAGACGCTTTTACGGCGGGGGTGTTGGTTTGTGTTTGCACGTGAGTGTTCCTTGCCGGCCAGCATCGACTCCTGTCCCCGCTGGCACAATCCAAGGCCGCACTCCTGCGCAACCACCGCCGGCAACGCCGGTCAGCCCCGCCACTTTGTCACGCATGGCAGGAGGCCAGCGATAACTGGAACGTGTCGGAAAAAATAAAGTTCCTGCCAGCGATCTACCAGGCGGGCGGTGAATTCTGGGGATAACTGCGCAACGATGATGTAACTGTCGCGCTTGCCGACTTGGTACTCTTGAACTGCTTGGCCAAGGTGATTCTTAACTTCCATCAATGGTGGAAGTTGAATAACAGCACGCTCAGCAAGCCGTTCGATGCTCAACTTCACAACGTCGTGTCTCTTCTCAACCAGATCCGCAATCTCGCGGCTGGACATCGTGGGGTGCCAGGGCGGTATCATTGACCCACCACCAAGAGGACATGACCCACCAGTGACCCACCAAAATGCGGAAGAAAGAGGTATGCATCGTAACCACAAGGCTTTTCAGGTGATATGAAAATAGCCACCTGGAATGTCAATTCGCTGAAGGTCAGACTTCCTCACGTTCTGGACTGGCTGGCCAGCGCGCAGCCCGACGCCTTTTGCCTGCAGGAAACCAAGACCGAGGATGGCGGCTTTCCCTTCGCCGCACTCGAGGCCGCCGGTTATCACGCCATCCATAACGGCCAGAAAACCTATAACGGCGTGGCGATACTGGCGCGTACCGAGTTGCTGGAGGTGGTGCGCGATATTCCAGGATTCGTCGACCCGCAAAAGCGCCTGATCGCCGCCACGATCGATGGCGTAAGAGTGATCTGCGCCTACATGCCCAACGGGCAGGCGGTCGGGTCGGATAAATATCAATACAAGCTGCAATGGCTTGCCGCGCTGACGGGCTGGCTGCGCGAGGAAATGCAGCGTTATCCGCGCGTTGCCCTGCTGGGCGACTTCAATATCGCGCCGGACGACCGCGATGTGCATGACCCGATTGCCTGGCAGGGGCAGATTCTCTGCAGCGAAGTGGAGCGGGGCGCTTTCCGCCAACTGCTCGATTTGGGCTTCTCCGACGCGTTTCGTCGCTTCGAGCAGCCCGAGAAATCCTTTTCGTGGTGGGATTACCGCATGATGGGCTTCCGGCGCAACCTCGGCCTGCGCATCGATCACATCCTGCTGTCGCCGCCGCTGGCCGGGCGCTGTACCGCGTGCGTCATCGACAAGGCGCCGCGCAAGCTGGAACGCCCCTCCGATCATGCGCCGGTGGTCGCCGAGCTTGGCGAATAATTCGTCCCGGCCCCTGTTGGTGCGGCACAACAAAAGGATTTTCCCCTGCTAATTCACGTTGTTGGTGACGCCCTTCGGGATAAAATGCCTCCATGCTCAAGCAACGTACCCTCAAATCCATCGTTCGCGCCACCGGCGTCGGCCTGCACTCCGGCGCAAAGGTGACGGTAGGTCTGCGCCCTGCGCCGCCGGGCACCGGCATCGTGTTTCATCGTGTTGATCTGAACCCCCCGGTTGCGATCAAGGCCGACCCCTATGCAGTGGGCGATACGCGCATGGCTTCCTGCCTCGAAAAGGATGGCGTCAAGCTTGGTACGGTGGAGCACCTGATGTCGGCGCTGGCCGGCCTGGGCATCGACAACCTGCACGTCGATGTCGATGCCGAAGAGCTCCCGATCATGGATGGTTCGGCCTCACCTTTCGTCTTCTTGCTGCAATCAGCCGGTATCGTCGAGCAAAATGCAGCCAAACGCTTTTTGCGAGTCAGGAAGATCGTAGAGGTGAAGGAGGGCGACAAATGGGCGCGCCTATCGCCTTACGAGGGATTTCGCCTCGAGTTCTCCATCCAGTTCAACCACCCGGCGGTTGACCGTTCCGGTACGCAGGTGGCGGTCGATTTTGCCAATCAGTCCTATATTCGCGATATCTCCCGTGCCCGCACCTTCGGCTTCACGCAGGATGTTGAAGCCATGCGTGAGCAAGGCTTGGCGCTGGGCGGCAGCCTCGAAAACGCCATCGTGATGGACGAATACCGCGTCCTGAATGCCGATGGTCTGCGCCAACCGGATGAGTTCGTGCGCCACAAGGTGCTTGATGCCGTCGGCGACCTGTATCTTGCCGGCGCGCCCTTGCTGGCACTGTTCAGCGCCCACAAGTCAGGCCACGCAATGAACAATCGCTTGCTGCGGGCCCTGCTGGCCGATGCCGACGCCTGGGAATGGGCCAGCTTCGAGATGCCGGCAGCAACGCCCGACCGCGTGGCGCATCTCTACCCCGATTTGCAGTTCGCCTGAACGGCCGTGCTACTGCTGCGGATTGTCGGCATCCTGGCGGTTATCGCCATCGGCACCGGCATCCTCGCCTATCTATTTACCGGGCAGCGGCGTTACCTGAGCCTCTCCTGGCGCATCGCAAAATATGCCCTGATCTTTACGCTGGCACTGTTTGCCCTGCTGGCCTTCGAGCGCCTGATCGTGATGGTTTAGCTACGTATTCCGTAGCAGTTTTACCAGCGCACGCTTCACCGGGGAGTCATCTTCCAGCCCGCTGGCCAGTGATGTGAGTGCCTGCTTCGGTCGAATCCCTATTACTTTGGGCTGTTTCTGGCGGACGGTGGTCGCGGGTCGCCGGCGTGCTTGCACCTTGACCTCGATTCCGGTAACCTCCTGTCCCTGTTGAATAAAACCCTCGGCAAGTCGTGGCGCCAACTGCCTCAACTTGACCGCAACCGCACCGCTGTCGGTGTGGATAACGACCTTACCCCGTTTGAGATTGGCGATGTGGGTGCCCGGCAGCAGATAAGCAGGCAGGGCGGCATCGAGCAAGGTTTGCAGGTACCGCAGGCGATTTGCCTGCTCGGCTAAACGAGCAAAAGCGTCAGCGGTAGCCAAGTGGTTCATCAATGTGCCACGGCCAAGCGGGAGTGTGCTGGTAGGTTTGCGCGCTCTTGGGATCGACGACATGTCGGTAGGCCGGGTGGCTGGATAAAGGAAACGCATGCATATTATTCTGGTATCCGATCGAATGGCAACCGCCCGCAGCATTACGCTCACTGGCGGTCATATGGCGCTCATGGTCGCCGGTCTGGTCACCGTTGTGCTGATGCTGTCTTCGATGTTCTCCTATCTGACGGTGCGTCATGCGGCCGAGATCCGCATGCCTTTCCTCCAGGAGTTGCTGCGTACCGTCAGTCTCGAAGAAGCCGGCAAGTCGCGCGAGTTGTTGCGCGACAGCCTTTCCAACATGGCGGTGCGTCTCGGCCAGATGCAAGGACAACTGATGCAACTCGACACCCTGGGCGAGCGACTCGCTGGTCTGGCGGGCGCACGAGTAACGGAAGCCAGGAAGGCCAAGACGGAGAAAGTGGAGATCGCCGGCGGTAGCGGCGGCCCGCTGACACGACCGGACAATTTGACCGCAGGCGAGATGCAGCGCGCGCTGGATGATCTGGCTCGCCAGATCGAGGTGCGCAGCCAGACCCTCGCGGGACTCGAAAGCCAGTTGTTCGACGAACGCATTCGCAAGCACCTGCTGCCCTCTGCGCGGCCGGTGGCGGACGACACCCGGGCTTCCGGTTTTGGCTGGCGTCTCGACCCCTTCACCGGGCAGACCGCCATGCATGAGGGTATCGACTTCATCGCCGAAACCGGCACGCCCATCCTTGCCGCTGCTGCGGGGATCGTGCAGGTGTCAGAGCGCCACCCGCAATACGGCAACATGATCGAAATCGATCACGGCAACAACCTGATTACGCGCTACGCTCACGCCGACAAGGTCTTTATCAAGCAGGGCGAGTTCGTCAAGCGTGGCCAGAAGATTGCCCTGGTTGGTACCACCGGTCGCTCGACCGGTCCGCACCTGCACTTCGAGGTGAGGAGCAACGGTGTTGCGCAGAATCCGTCGCGTTTCCTCGAAAAAGGCATTCCCCAGCAGGTAGCCCAGCGGCAATAAGCCAGTGCGGTGCGGCGTATGACCGAGCCGCCTTGAGGTCAGGGCGGGGGCGTGCATACCCCCGTGATAAGATGCCGCCCTCCGGCGCAAGCCGTCCCTGTTCGCAAAGCGTGATCTCCCCATGATTTCCGGTTTTCTAAAGAAGATTTTCGGTAGCCGCAACGACCGCTTGCTGCGCCAGTATTCCGCCAACGTTGCACGCATCAACGCGCTCGAACCGCAGATGCAAACCTTGAGCGACGCCGATCTGGCGGCCAAGACCCCCGCCTTCAGGGCGCGCGTGGAAAATGGCGAAAGCCTCGACGACCTGTTGCCGGAAGCCTTTGCCGTGGTGCGCGAGGCGGCACGCCGTGTGCTCGGCATGCGCCACTTCGATGTGCAACTGGTCGGCGGCATGGTGCTGCACAACAACAAGATTGCCGAAATGCGCACCGGCGAGGGCAAGACGCTGATGTCCACCCTGCCGGCCTATCTCAACGCGCTGACCGGCAAGGGCGTACATGTGGTGACGGTGAACGATTACCTCGCCAGTCGCGATGCCGCCTGGATGGGGCAGGTTTACGGCTTCCTCGGCCTTAGCGTTGGCTGCAACCTGCCGCATATGGACCATGAGGCAAAGCAACAGGCCTATTCTGCCGATATTACTTATGGCACCAACGGTGAGTTCGGCTTCGACTACCTGCGCGACAACATGGTCTACGCTGCCGGTGAGCGCGTGCAGAAAGGCCTGAATTACGCGGTCGTGGACGAAGTCGACTCCATCCTCATCGATGAGGCGCGCACCCCGCTCATCATTTCGGGCCAGGCCGAGCAGCACACCGAGCTCTACATCAAGATGAATGCTGTGCCGCCACTGCTCGAGAAGGGCGAGGCGGCGCCAGACCCGCAGGGGCAGGACACCGGCGATTTCATCGTCGATCTCAAGGCGCATTCGGTGCTGCTCACCGAGGAGGGCCACGAGAAGGCCGAAGAGGTATTGGCGCGCCTGGGTCTGCTGGCCGAAGGCAGCAGTCTCTACGACCCGGCCAACATCCTGTTGATGCATCACCTGTATGCCGCCCTGCGCGCCCACAACCTGTTCCACCGCGACCAGCAGTACGTCGTACAAAAGGGGGAGCATGGCGACGAGGTCGTCATCGTCGACGAGTTTACTGGCCGCCTGATGTCCGGTCGGCGCTGGTCGGACGGCCTGCACCAGGCCGTCGAGGCGAAAGAAGGCGTGGCGATCCAGTCCGAGAACCAGACACTGGCGTCGATCACCTTCCAGAACTACTTCCGCATGTACAAAAAGCTGGCGGGCATGACCGGCACGGCGGACACTGAAGCCTACGAGTTTCAGCAGATTTACGGCCTGGAAACGGTGGTCATCCCCACCAACCGGCCGATGGTGCGTGCCGATCACAACGACCAGATCTACCGCACCGCGCCGGAAAAGTTCACTGCCATCATTGCCGACATTCGCGATTGCCACCAGCGCGGCCAGCCAGTGCTGGTCGGCACGACATCGATCGAAAACTCCGAGCTGCTCTCCGACATCCTGACCAAGGAAAAGCTTACCCATCAGGTGCTTAATGCCAAGCAGCACGCGCGCGAGGCCGAGATCATCGTGCAGGCCGGCCGGCCTGGCGTGATCACGATCGCCACCAACATGGCTGGCCGCGGTACCGACATCGTGCTCGGTGGCAACATCGACAAGCCCATCGCTGCGATCAAAAATGACGAAGCCCTGTCGGCGGCGGAAAAAGAGCAACGCCTCGCCACGCTCAAGGCAGACTGGCAGAAGTTACACGACCAAGTGCTGGCGGCCGGCGGTTTGCACATTATTGGTTCCGAGCGTCACGAGTCGCGCCGCATCGACAACCAGTTGCGCGGCCGCGCCGGCCGTCAGGGGGATGCCGGTTCCTCG
>CAJBAP010000163.1 GCA_903950295.1 uncultured Rhodocyclaceae bacterium | reverse complement strand
TGGTGAAAGGCAAGGCGCCGGTACCCTTCGGGCGACGCATACAATTGAACTGATGAATCACGAACGCATGAATGAATTGAGTCCCGAGGACGCCCTGCGCCTCAACGTGCTGCTGGCCGGCGAACTGCTCGCGGTGCGCATCGATGAGGGCGCCCGCAAGCTGTACGCGCTGACGCCGAAGGGCGAGGCGCGTGTATCGCTCAATCCTGCCGGGCGTGTCGATCGCTACTTCCAGCGCGTGCGCGAGCTGCTCGGCGGCTATGCACTCGGCTCGCCCGGCGGGTACCCGGTGCATCTGCGGCACTGGATGCGCATGGGGCAATCCAGCTCGAACAACCTCGAAGCCCTGCTCAAGCTGGGCGACCCGGACGCGGTGCTGGCCGTCGCCTTTGCGCCCGGGCTGACCGACGAACTGGCGCGCCGGGCCTGGTGGGCCGCGCCTACGGTGGAGATCGCACGGGTGATGATCGCCTGCCCGGCGGTACGTGAAGGCATGATGGGCAAGCTGCTGGCCGATTACCTGATCGAACACCTGCCTTTCGAGGAGGACCCCGAGGCGGCCATGCATACCGTGCGCGCCGTGCTCGCCGCCGGTCAGCTCGAGCCGGCGAAGCGCGAGGCCTTGTGGCTCAAGGGCAAACGTCGGCCGCATTACCTGGTTGGTTTTCTCGAATATTTGCCAGATGACTTGCCGGAAGATTCTCCACGTGAGCTGCCGACCGGGCTGACCGGCCAGGATTCACCGGCGCTACGCTTGCTGACACGCTGTTACTCCGGTAGCGGGCAAAGTTACCTCAAGGCGGCGGAGCTGGCACTGGAAAAACCGCCGGTGCATGCGACGGCCTATCTGTTGCTCGATCTGTTGGGCCAGTATTTCGCTGCCGGCAAGGACGCGCTAGTCGAACTCCCCGGCGCACCTGCCGAGGCTGCGGCGCTGGCAGCCCTCGCTGGTTTGTGCAACGCCGATGCCGAATTCATCCTGAAGCGCACCACGGCCGTCGGGCCGTTGATGCGTCGCCACCTCGAGCCACTGTTTGCGCCGATCATCGGGCATTTGCGCGTGTTGCGGGGGCTGACATGAAGGGTGGGATATATCTCGATGCCGAGGCACCGCAACAGGTACAGCAGCAGTTCGCGCTGGTGCAGGTGGCGCGCGGCAAGCGCAAGCGTTTCCCCGAAAATTGTGTCGAGGTCGTTGCTTCGGCGGCAGAGGCCTTGCAGCGTGCTGCACCGGCGCATAATCTGCACGCTGCAGAAGTCATGGGGCCCTCGCGTTCCTCCGAGGGTTTTCGTCTGTATTACCTGGTCCGTTGGCTGAGTGAAGCTGAATGAAAGAAAAAAAACCTTTTCCGATCCCTGTCGTGCCGGCGGCCCCTGACAGCCCCGTATCCGATCCTGCGCTCGACAACTGTAGTGCCGCCGAATCCTTCGCCCTGATGGTGCTGGGCGACAGCATGGAGCCCGAGTTCGTCGAGGGCGACATCATCATCATCGAACCCGAAGGACTGGCGACCGACGGCTCCTACGTGATGGCCTGGCTGAACGACGAGTGGATCTTGCGCCAACTGGCCAAAACCGATGGGGGCTGGAAATTGCAGCCCCTCAACCCCACGTACCCTGAGGCGAGCATTCCCGACCTGTCGGTCATCAAGGGCGTGATCATCCAGAAATCCAAGCCGGGCCGCCGCAAGGCCAACAAACGCTACGTCGAATAACCGCATCGAAGAGGAATCCATGCCCTATTACATTTACCGTGTTGCCCAACTGGGGCCGGTCAAGCAGCTCGAGAAACTCACGCAACTGGCTACCTTCAAGGAGGCTTCGGCTGAAGCCAAACGCCTGCGCAAGGATGTTGATCTCACCAAATGCAAAATTCAGGTGGTGTTCGGCGAGAACGAGCTGCAGGCCGAGGAAGCGCTGCACAGCGTGCGCGAGGCCGAGCCGATGACCGGCGACGACTACTAGCCGGAAAGCAGACAGTTAAGCGAGCCGCGATGGACGAAACCAGCTACCACGCTGCCCGCAGCCAGCTGAATCCCCTGCCATGCGTTTTCGAGAAGGCACTGCTCTGCCAGGCAGCGGTGTGCGAGGCGTCTCAACGGCTGTCGTTGGCCGAGCGCGAGATGATGGCCTGCCGCGAACCACTGGTACGGGCGGCTTGCGGACAGTTGCTCAACCTGCTGCGTGCCAATTCCGCCTTTGCCCTCAAGATCAAGGATGCCCAGCGCATCCTGCCGCACGCGATGATGATGAAGGTGCAGTGTGGCGGACTGACTGGCCTGAAAGATCTGCTCGACGCAGAGGCCACCGCGCCCGATGTGCTGAAACTGGTGCGCCTCGCCCAGTCCGAGTATGCCGGTTTCGACGAATTGCCGTTTTCGCGCATCGTGCAGGGAGTTGCTCACTGGCAGATTCGCAAGAGTCGCCCACCCGGCTAGC
>CAJBAP010000162.1 GCA_903950295.1 uncultured Rhodocyclaceae bacterium | reverse complement strand
GCTATTTGTGATTGAAAGCCGTCCCGCCAGCGCCGACTTTTCTGGGGTTCAGGCCCTGGCCCGCGCCAACCTGCTTGCACGTGAGCTGACCGCCCTGCCCCCCAACCAGCTCGACCCGGCACGCTACCGCCAGCGCCTGCGCACCATGGCCAAAGCGCAGGGCTGGAGCATCGAGGAATACGACTTCCGCCGCTTGAGGAAAATGGGCGCCGGCGCCTTCTGCGCGGTGGCCCAGGGCAGCGATGATGCAGGCGGCGGCGCGGCCATCGTGCATCTCTCGTGGCGCCCGAAGCAGAAGGCCACGCAAACCATCGCACTGGTGGGCAAGGGCATCTGCTACGACACCGGCGGCCACAACCTCAAGCCGGCCAAATACATGGCCGGCATGCACGAAGACATGAACGGCTCGGCCGTGGCCCTGTCAATCCTCGCTGCCGCCGCCGAACTGAACCTGCCCATCGCCATCGACTGCTGGCTGGCCATCGCCAAGAACCATATTTCCCCCGCCGCCTATGCGCAGGGCGACATCGTCACGGCGCTCGATGGCACCACCATCGAGGTTGTGCATACCGACGCCGAAGGCCGCATGGTGCTGGCCGACACGCTGGCGCTGGCCACCCGAAAAAAGCCCGCGCTGATGATCGACTTCGCCACCCTCACCGGCAGCATGCAGGCCGCCCTCGGCCAGCGCTATGCCGGCGTTTTCGCCAGCAGCGACGCACTGGCCGCGCAGGCCGTAACAGCGGGTCACACCAGCGGCGAACGCGTCTGCATCTTTCCGCAGGATGCCGACTACGAGCCGGCGCTCGACTCAAAAGTGGCCGACATCAAGCAATGCACCCTCGAAGGCGATGCCGACCACATTCTCGCGGCGCGTTTTCTCGGTCGCTTCGTCAGCAAGGCGCCGTGGCTGCATGTCGACCTGTCATCGTCGAGTTGCAGCGGCGGCTTGGGCGCGGTGGCCAGTGACCTCACGGGCTTCGGCGTCTCCTGGGGCATCGCGCTCCTGCAGGCGTGGTCCGACGCGGCAGAATGACAAGCCCTTGATTCCCGATTAAGCTCGCAAAAACACTGCACGGAGCCCGTCATGCTGGGACTATTTGGCAGCAAGTCGAATCACCCCCTCGTCGACGCAAAAGAGGCACGACGCATCTGCGCCGAGCTTGCCGCGCTCGACCCGGCAGCAAGCCTTGATGAAGCTGCGAGCTGGCTGGAATCACTCGCCGGCCTCAATGAAATTCCGGCCGCTGTGCGTCTCAAACGCAGTCTCGAGCTCGTCACCGCGTCATTGCCAGCCTCCCGCCGCCAGGCACGCGACTATCTGGCGAACCCCCAACTCTCCCGCCTGGAAGAGCAAAAGGCATGGCAGCGCAACCATGGTTACTGGACTCAGGCGACGCATGCTCTCACGCGCTGCCTCGCGGATGCCGATGCCGACCCCAAGGCCGCCGACACCTTGCGCCCGCAAATCGGTATGTTGCTGGCCGGGCTGCTCATCGCGCAATTCGGCTGTCTGCGCTGGACGCAGTTGCGCTATGGACTGATCGACGGTGCGCAATGGGCTGCGATCGGCCAAATCTATCTTCGCGCCACGCAGGAAAAACTTGCGGAACGGATGCTCACGCCCTTCGGCACTGCGGCAGACGAAACCACGGTAGCGCAGGAATATCTGAAAATATTGATCTTCCATGCCACATCGATGGGCAGTCTGGCGCCGCTCGAGATCGCTCTGGCAGAACGTTTCATCGCCCATTTTCTGCCGCACTTCGTGTTAAGCGCCGAACTGCGCCCGGAAAGCGTGTATTGGGTCGATGCCGGCAAGCCGCTGCCGCCGACTCGGCTGGCGAAATTGCCAGAACTTTCACCGACCCTGCGTTTTTTTGGTCCGGGCCAGGCCCTGGCTGCGGTGCAGGAGTTGCGCGCAACGATTGCCGCCAACAAGGCACTGCCGCCCGAAATCAATCTCGGCGGACAACCGACGCCGGCAAGCCTGCTGGCGGTGCTCGACCATCTGGCTGCGTGCTGGTCGCCGCAACCACCAACCCGTGGCTTTCCCCGTCATCGGGTCAAGTCGGGCATCGGAGCCTGTGTCGGATTTTCGACCCTGCACGGTCTCCTGACCGGAACCGATATCGACCAGGGCAGTATCGAATCCTGGGTGGTCGAAGACGTCAGCCAGGGGGGCATGAGCGTCAAGCTGCCGCTGACGCGCAACGACTGGATGAAGATCGGCGCCATGGTCGGCATACAGCCTGAAGGTGGCGCCAACTGGCTGGTTGGCAGCATCCGCCGGTTCGCGCGAGAATCCGAAACGCAAGGCGCCGCCGGTGTCGAAACTCTGTCGAAAACACCCCGCGCCGTTACCGTCACCGATGGCGCACTCCATACCGACATGATTCTGCTCGACCCCTTGCGCGACGACAGTTCCATCCGCATCGTGTTGCTCGCCAGTAACTGGGAGGAAGGCGTGCCGGTGCAGATGCTGGTCGACGGTCGTCCCTGGCGTTTGCATCCGGAAGAGATACTTGAGGCGGAAGCCGAATGGCTGATGGGGCGCTGCATCGCAGAGTCGCTCGACCCGCGTTAAAAAGTCGGCGCTGGCGGGACGGGGTTCCCCGTATGGGGTACGTGGATCCGGGAGTGGGTATCGGCAGGCGTATCATCTAATGCAGCTCATTGCGGAGGAACAGCCATGAATATCGAAGAACTTGTTACCGTGACACCTGGCGTGCGCAGCGGAAAACCCTGCATCGCTGGATCACGCATCACGGTCTACGACATTCTGGAATATCTCGCTGGCGGCATGACCGAACAGGAAATCCTGGATGACTTTCCCGCTTTGCGTCTTGAGCACATTCGTGCGGCGCTGGTGTTTGCTGCCAACCGCGAGAAACGTCTGGCGGCATGACCGGTTCACGTCTGCTGTTTGACGAGAACCTCAGTCGGCGTCTCGTTGGCCTGCTGGCCGAATCCTTCCCTGAAAGTGTGCATTGTGACGATGTCGGCTTGCACGGACGTACGGATGAGGCGGTATGGAGCTATGCGCGCACGCATGGCTTTGTTTTGGTTTCAAAAGACAACGATTTCAGGCAGCTCAGCTTCTTGCGGGGTGCCCCGCCCAAGGTTGTCTGGCTGCGCATCGGCAATGCCCCGACAAAAGCGGTTGTCGATCTGCTGCTTTCCCGCAAAGCGGACGTGGATTCGTTCGTGCTGGATGCCGAATCGTCCCTGCTCGCACTCCAGAACTAAAAGTCGGCGCTGGCGGGACGGCGTAGCCGTACCGCCGCCAACATTGGGACGGCGATTTCAGGTGG
>CAJBAP010000161.1 GCA_903950295.1 uncultured Rhodocyclaceae bacterium | reverse complement strand
TTTGGCACGATGCTTTTGCCAGGCATCGATCAGAAAGCGGCGTGCCTGGTCGCGGCTCGGATTAAACATCGGCCTTTTCCTTGTAACTGCACAGGTCGCGGACGATGCAGCGCCAGCATTCCGGCTTGCGGGCCTTGCAGATGTAGCGGCCATGCAGGATCAGCCAGTGGTGGGCATGCAGGCGATACGCGGCGGGCACGGCCTTCAGCAGTTTGTTTTCAACCGCGACGACGTCCTTGCCGGGCGCGAGGCCGGTGCGGTTGGCCAGCCGGAAGATATGCGTGTCGACCGCGATGGTCGGCTCGCCGAAGACGATGTTGAGGACGACATTGGCGGTCTTGCGGCCGACGCCCGGCAGGGCTTCGAGCGCGGCGCGGTCATGGGGCACTTCACCGCCGTGCCGTTCGAGCAGTTGGCGTGCCGTGGCGCTGACATTCTTCGCCTTGGTCTTGTAGAGGCCGATGGTCTTGATGAAGTCGGCGAGTGTTTCTGCGCCAAGGGCGGCGATGGCCTGCGGCGTCGGTGCGGCGCGAAACAGGTCGCGCGTGGCGAGGTTGACGCTCTTGTCGGTGGCCTGCGCCGAGAGAATTACCGCGACCAGCAACTGAAAGGGCGTGGCGTAGGCGAGTTCGGTTTTGGGTGCGGGATCGATGGCCGCCAAGCGGCGGAAAAATTCGACACGCTCAGTGGCTTTCATGCGCCGGCTTCATGCGGGTGCGGCGTTGCTGGAACTGGCGGAACTGGCTGCATGGGCCTTGAGACGTGCCTTGGCGCGTTCGTTGGCGCGATGGTCGAGCCAGTTGCGGCCGGCGACCATCAGGCCCAGGACAAAGAAAGCGCCGGGCGGCAGGATGGCGAGCAGGAAGCCGGGATAGTCCTCGGGCAGTATCTGCCAGGCAGTCGCACCGGGGATGATCATCTCGATGCCCGAAAACAGCGTGCCCTGACCGATGAATTCGCGGATGGCGCCCAGCAGGCCGATGACCCAGACGAAGCCGATCCCCATCATCACGCCGTCGAAGGCGGAGAGGCCGACGGGATTCTTGGCGGCAAAGGCTTCGACGCGCGCCAGCACGATGCAATTGACGACGATCAGCGGAATGAAGATGCCCAGCACCAGATAGAGATCGTGCAGCCAGGCATTCATGGCCATATCGACCACGGTTACCAGGGCGGCGATGATGAGGATGAAGATGGGGATGCGAACTTCATAGGGAATGAAACTGCGCAGGGCGGCGACGATCAGGTTGGACAGGGCCATCACCAGCACGGTGGCGATGCCGAGGCTGATCGCATTCACCGCAGTGGTGCTGACCGCCAGCAGCGAGCACAGGCCGAGCATCTGGCCGAGAACCGCATTCTGGTTCCAGAGGCCGTTCTGGACGATGGTGCGAACTTGGCTCATTTGCTTTCCTTGTATTGGCTGCCGGCCGGCAGGGCATAGAGCGCATCGGCACGTTCGAGTGCCCAGGTCAGTGCCCGGCCGGTGGCGTTGGTGACGGCACGCGCCGAGATAGTGGCGCCGACGTGCTGGTCGAAAACGCCACCGTCCTTTTTCACGCGCCATTTCTCGCGCGGGGTGTCGCTGAAGCTGCGGCCGTTGAACTGGGTAATCCACGGTTGCGTCTTGCTCTTGTCCTTTTTTGGATCGATGTAATCGCCCAGGCCCGGGGTTTCCTTGTGCAGCGTGACGCGCACTGCCGCCAGTCGGCCGTCGGCCTGGACGGCGAGGATGAGGCGGATTTCGCCGGAATAGCCATCGAGGGCGGCAGCCTCGAGTACCAGTGCGACCGGCTGGCCGTCGCGGCGGGCGCGGTAGAGGCGGGTGGGCTCCGCCAGGCCAATGGCGGGCGTGGCGGGGAGCTCGATGGCGTCGGCGAGCAGGTCGTTGTCGTAGGTGGCGGCGGGTAACACTTCGGTGATCAGGCGGCGCTTGGCTTCCAGCGCAGTGGCGTCCAGCACGGGTTTGGTGACTTGGTACACGCCTGCCATGAGTGCGGTAAATGCCATGCTGAAGACCAGCAGAGTGGCAGCGGTCTGCGTCGAGATGCGCATGGCGCTGGTCGCATGAGCTTGCGGCAGGCTGGCGGGGTCGGCGTCGTGGGTGCTCATGGCGTGTTCTTCCGCTTGTGGCCGAAGACCTTGGGCTGGGTTTTCATGTCGATCAGCGGTACCAGCAGGTTCATCAGCAAAATGGCAAAAGCCATGCCATCCGGGTAGGCGCCGAAGGTGCGGATGAT
>CAJBAP010000160.1 GCA_903950295.1 uncultured Rhodocyclaceae bacterium | reverse complement strand
GTCCATGCCATCGAGCACGCTGTCCGGCTGGAATACCGCCCACACCGCGCTTTCGGCAACGACCTCAAGTTGCGAATTCGTGATCACCATGGCCAGTTCGATGATGCGATCGCCGTCGGGATCGAGTCCCGTCATTTCCATGTCGAGCCAAACTAGGGAGTTTTGGTCTTGTGCCATAATCCTCGCGCTTCCAAGCGGTTTACAGCGTGCATTCTGGCACATTTCCCCCATTCACCATTCCTCACTCCGTGGCGTCACTCTTCTCCTTCGTCTTCCTGGTGACACTGGCCTTGACCACTGCCCTGCGTGCCTGGCTGGCCATGCGTCAATGGCGGCACGTCGAAGCGCATCGCGCCGCAGTACCTGCCGAGTTTGCCGATCGTATCGAACTGGCGGATCACCAGAAGGCAGCTGACTACACCGCCGCCAAGATTCGCCTCGGGCTGGTTGAGTTGGGCGTCGATACCGCCCTGTTGCTACTCTTCACTTTCGGCGGGCTGCTGGCTAATTTCGACCAGTTCTGGCGCGAAATATTTCCGCAGGCCGAGTTCGCTCACGGCTTGGCGTTGTTCGCCAGCATCGGTGTAGCTGGCTTTGTCGTCGGCCTGCCGTTCTCGCTTTATCGCACCTTCAAGCTCGAAGCACGCTTCGGTTTCAACAAGATGACGCCTGGCCTCTTCATCGCCGATCTCTTCAAGCAACTGGTGCTGACGCTATTGATTGGCACGCCCTTGCTGCTCGCCGTACTCTGGCTGATGGGCGCAATGGGCGAACACTGGTGGCTTTACGTCTGGGTTACCTGGCTGGCCTTCAATTTGCTGGTGTTGCTGCTTTATCCAACCTTCATCGCACCCCTGTTCAACAAGTTCGCCCCACTGGCCGAGGGCGAGATGAAGACGCGCATCGAGGCGCTTCTGCTGCGTTGCGGCTTTGCCAGCTCTGGCTTGTTTGTGATGGACGGTTCAAAACGGTCCGCGCACGGCAACGCCTACTTCACCGGTTTCGGTCGCGCGAAACGCATCGTGTTCTTCGACACCTTGCTCGAAAAACTTGCGCCCGGCGAAGTCGAGGCCGTACTGGCGCATGAACTGGGTCATTTCAAACACCGGCATGTCTGGAAGCGCATCGCCGTCATGGCCGTACTGTCGCTGGCACTGCTCTGGCTGCTGGGTCAGCTGATTGACCAAGCCTGGTTCTACGAAGGGTTAAAAGTCGGCGCTGGCGGGACGGCGATGGCACTGATCCTGTTCTCCCTGGTGCTGCCGGTATTCACTTTTCCTTTCGGGCCACTGATGTCGAGGCTGTCGCGCCAGCACGAATTCGAGGCCGATACCTACGCCGCACAGCAGGCCAGCAGCAGCGAACTAATCGCCGCATTGGTCAAGCTCTACCGCGACAACGCGGCGACACTGACGCCCGACCCACTACACTCACTGTTCTACGACTCTCACCCGCCGGCCAGTCAGCGCATCGCGCACTTGCGTGCGGTCGCCGCGTGACAACACAAAACACCAACACCACTGGCACCGTCGGCACCGCTGGCACCGCTGGCACCGCTGGCACCCTCGGCACTATTGTCGCCGCGTTCGGCCGACACTACGAGATTGTGCTGGATGATGACGCGGACGGTCGCCGCATCAATGGCATTCCGCGTGGCAAGAAAAGCCCCTATGCCTGCGGCGATCGCGTCATGCTCGGCCCATTCCACGACAGCGAGGCACAGATTCTCGGCCATGCGCCACGTCGCTCGCTGCTGTATCGCAGTGATCAGTGGAAGCAAAAACTCATCGCCGCCAATGCGACACAAATCGTCCTGGTCGTCGCCACCGAACCGGGTTTTTCGGATGAACTGATTTCGCGCACCCTGGTTGCTGCACAGCATGAGCAGATGCGTGCCGTCATCGTGCTCAACAAGGCTGATCTGGCGATGAATCTCCCTGCCGCGCGCGCGCAGCTGGCACCTTTTGCCGCACTCGACATTCCGGTTGTCGAACTTTGCGCACTTCACGATGCCCAGTCGCTAACCCCCTGGTTGTCCGATCAGGTCTCGGTACTGGTTGGCCAAAGCGGCATGGGAAAATCCACGCTTACCAATGTGCTGATACCCAATGCGTGCGCAGCAACACGCGAAATCTCCACCGCACTCGATTCCGGCAAGCACACGACGACGCATGCGCGCCTGTACCAACTGCCTGGCGGCGGATCATTGATCGACTCCCCCGGCCTGCAGGAGTTCGGCCTCGCTCACCTGACACGCGGCGAGATCGAACTGGGCTTCGCGGAATTTGTGCCGCATCTTGGCCACTGCCGCTTTCGCGATTGTCTTCATGAAAGCGAACCCGGGTGCGCCATCAAGGCCGCCATTGCGGCCGGCACCATCGACGCGCGGCGCTTGACGCACTTCGTCACCATCACCAGCGAAGGTGACCGGGCCAAATCATTCTGATAGCGTTCTGATAGCGTTTTGATGCCACACCTGTTCGTCGATATTTCCGCACATGGCTTCGGCCATCTCGCGCAGACGGCACCGGTGCTCAATCGTCTGTCCGAATTGCTGCCGTCTTTGAACATTACGCTGCGCAGCGGCCTGTCGCTCGATAAATTGCGGCAACGCATCCACACGCCCTTCGAACACATCGCGGCCGCCAGCGACTTCGGTTATCTGATGGTCGACGCGCTGACCATCGACCTGCCGGCAACTGCGGCGGCTTATCGTGCCGCCGGCGCCGACTTTTCCACGCGGGTCGCGGCAGATGCCGCGATGTTGCAGCAACTGCAAGTCGATGTCGTGTTTGCCAATGTTTCCTACATTCCTCTGGCCGGCGCCGCTCAGGCGGGCATTCCTGCCGTCGCCATGTGTTCCCTCAACTGGGCCGACCTGTTTGCTCACTATTTTGGCAAAGCGTCGTGGGCTGCACCGATCCACACCGCCATGCTCACCGCTTATCGCAGTGCAACTTTCCTGCGCACCACCCCAGCGATGCCGATGTCCGCACTCGACAATCTCATCGAGATCGGCCCCATCGCACAACGAGGCCAAGCGCGTGGCAACGAGCTACGCAAAAAAGTCGGCGCTGGCGGGACGGCAACTGATGATCGCGCCGGAACGACGACGCGTGTCGTTCTCGTCGCCCTCGGCGGCATCCCGACGCGACTGCCGGTCGAGTCCTGGCCGACGCTGGCCAACACCCATTGGCTGGTGCCCCATTCATGGGGCGTAGAGCGCGCCGACATGAGCGCCTTCGAGCCGCTCGATTGGGCGTTTGCCGACCTGTTGCGTTCGGTCGATGCCATCGTCACCAAGCCGGGCTACGGCACTTTTGCGGAAGCCGTCTGCAACGGCACGGCCGTGCTTTATCAGCGGCGTGATGACTGGCCAGAGCAAGACTGCCTGATCGAATGGCTGCACCAGCACACCCGCCATGCAGCCATCACGGCAACAGATCTCGCGACGGGAAATCTTGGCACTGCACTCGAAACCTGCCTGCAGGCAGCCGTCCCGCCAGTACCGACTTTTGACGGTTGCGAGGCGGCAGCACGCCACCTCGCCCGCATCTTGAGCTGACGCTCAGTGCTTCATCTTGCTGTGGTCCATGTCGCCCATGCCACCGCCCATTTGCCCCTTGGGCATCTCGGTCATTGGCTTCTTCACAATGGCATGCACTTCCTTGTTGCTGCCATCGGCGAAGCCCAGGGTAATAACGACGTGCTCGCCTTCCTTGAGTGCTGACTTCATGTCGATCAGCATGACGTGGTAGCCGCCGGGCTTCAATTGCGCCTCGCCCTTGGCTGGCACGGCGATCTCTTTCACCTGGCGCATGCGCATCACGCCATTGTCGTTAATGTGGTTGTGCAACTCGGTGACGCTGGCCACTGTGGCATTGGCCTTGACTACCTGCGTGTCCTTGTCGCCGGCATTCTTGATGGCCATGAAAGCACCGGTGGTCTTGGCGCCGGGGGGGGCCATGCGTACATAGGGATCAACCACGCTGATCTGGTCGGCAACCCCGGCGGCAAAAACTATGGGGGCCGTGACAGTCAGGCTGGCGAAAATGAGAGGGGCAAGTACCGGGGGAAGTTTCATGACGGACTCCAGTCAGTTTGAGGAAAGATATTTACGAATTTCCACGGCCAGTTGCTCTGGCGGCGTTGCGTGCGGCAGGCTGGCGACAAGTCGGCCATTCTTGTCGATCAGATAGGTCAGGGCAGTGTGGTCGATGACGTAGCCACCCGCCGAAGCATTTTCCTGACGCACGAAGATGGCACCATAGCGGCCAGCAAGCTCTGCGAGTCGCCCGACCGGACCGGTCAGGCCGATGATCGCCGGGTGAAAGAACGTGGTGTATTCGACAAGCCGCGCCACGTTGTCGCGTTCCGGGTCGACACTGACGAACAGTGGCTGCACTTTGGCGACTTCTGCCGGTGTCAGGCCACCAAGCACTTGGGCGAGAATCGAGAGTGATGTCGGGCAGATATCGGGGCAATAGGTGTAGCCAAATTGCAGCAGGACGATCTTGCCGGAAAAGTCATGCAGTGCGACCGGGCCCGTGGGGCCATCAAGCGTGAAGTCGCCACCGGTCGGCTGCGCAGCAAAGCTGCCGGGCAGTGGCGGTTCTTCAAGTTCGGGCTGCCAAAAGAAGGCAACGCCCAGAATCGCCAGCACCAGCAGGACATTGAGGGCGATGAGCAGCTTTCTCATACTGGTTTAGTGTCCGGCCTCGAACCGGAAAGGTATCGCAGTGCGGGTGCGGCCGGCTTCAATCAGCACGGTTGCCTGCCAGATCATGCGACCGGTGACACAGACCGGCAATGTGGTCTGGCCCGCGAACCGGCCGGAACCGGCGGGAGCAAGGCTTGGCCGGTTGAACCCCATGTTCATGCTGACACCGGCGAAGTCCACCGCCACCTTGTCAGCTGTCGCACCCTCCAGTTCGACCACCATTTCCAGTGGGGCCGTCACCGGGATCGGGCGGGGGGACAGGGAAAACCTTAGCCGCCCGCCCTCTGGCAGCACAGCGCTACAAGTGCCCTGTTGCAGGTCGCAACCCGGATCAGGAGCGGCGCTGACATCGGCCTTCGGCATCAGCAACGGCGAGAGCTTGTACCCGACTACCCCGATCAGGATCAGGGCGAGGATCATGGCCGAATCGACGAGCAGGGATTTGCTGGCAGGCATGGGAAGCGAAGGTATCACGCGGCGAACATTGTTTTTCCGTCGGAGGAACCCGACTTTCTTGATTCTGATCAAGGATAAGCGCTCGGCGACGAAATAGAGTGTGCGACAAATTGCCGCAGTGGCGTTGTGTCGCAGCAATTATTTGGGTTGTTGTTGAAGTCGTCCTAATTTTCCCGGGAGCGTAACTATGAAAAAATTCACCCAGCGAAGCACCACCCTGCTGCTCGCAGCCGGCTTGGGGCTCGCCGCAGCGACGACCGCCTGGTCGGCCGAAACCCTGCAAGACGTGTTGAAGCGTCGCAGCCTGAGTCAGCAGGATCTGCTGGCAGCCGCCAAGACCTACGTCCCCACCGGCAAGCGCGACGAGTTCGTGGCATTTAGCTCCGGTGGCCAGTCGGGCCAGGTTATCGTCTATGGCATCCCCTCGATGCGCATCCTGAAATACATCGGTGTGTTCACGCCCGAACCCTGGCAGGGCTATGGTTTCGACGAGAATTCCAAGGCCGTGCTGAATCAGGGCAGAATCGATGGCAAGGACATCACTTGGGGCGATACACATCACCCCGCGATTTCCGAGACCAACGGCGAATACGATGGCCAGTTCCTCTTCATCAACGACAAGGCCAACCCGCGCCTCGCCGTGATCGATCTGCGTGACTTCGAGACCAAGCAGATCGTGGTTAACCCGATCTTCAAGTCCGAGCACGGCGGCGCCTTCGTCACTACCAATACCGAATACGTCATCGAGGCCGCCCAGTACCCGACCCCGCTGGAAAACAAGAAGTTCCAACCCCTTGAGGACATGAACGAGAAGTATCGTGGCGGCGTGACCTACTGGAAGTTCGATCGCAAGGAAGGCCGCATCGAGGCTGGCAAGTCCTTCTCGCTCGAGTTGCCGCCCTACTGGCAGGATCTGTCGGACGCCGGTAAAGGCCCGTCTGAAGGCTGGTCGTTCACCAACTCTTTCTGTTCCGAGCGTTACGTTGGCGGCATCGAGAAGGGTCGTCCGCCGTATGAAGCCGGCTGCTCCGCCAAGGACACCGACTACCTGCACGTGATCAACTGGAAGAAAGCGGCCGAACTGGTCGCCGCCGGCAAGGCCAAGAAGATCAACGGCCACAATGTGCTGATGATCGAGACCGCCGTCAAGGAAGGCATCCTGTTCCTGATTCCCGAGCCGAAGTCGCCCCACGGCGTTGACGTGACCCCGGATGGCACGAAGATCATCGTCGCCGGCAAACTCGACACCCATGTCTCCGTCTATTCCTTCGAGAAAATCCAGGCCGCCATCAAGTCTGGCAAGTTCGAATCGAAAGATCCGTATGGCATCCCGGTGCTCAGCCTGAAGGATACCCTGCATACCCAAGTATCTCTTGGCCTCGGTCCTCTGCATACGCAGTACGACTCCAAGCCTTGCACGGCCTACACCTCGCTGTATGTCGACTCGCAAGTGGCCAAGTGGGACTTCTGCGAAGGCAAGGTGCTCGACAAGATCTCCGTCCACTACAACATCGGTCACCTGATGACCATGGAAGGCGATTCGACCAAACCGGCCGGCCGC
>CAJBAP010000159.1 GCA_903950295.1 uncultured Rhodocyclaceae bacterium | reverse complement strand
GTCAATATTTACAGCAGACGACTTCACGAAGTCCTTGACCAGCTGGATTCCAAACCACCTGGCCCGGTCACTCAATACTATGATCGCTGGGACAGTTCGCAATTGGTCAGTTCCGCCGCAACGCTCAAGCGCGAGCTGGTTTCCGTCGGCAAACTGCTGGTTCATGCACAGGGCGTTTCAGCGCAGCAAACGGCAATGCTTCAGCAATTCCTGCGCCAAATTGACAATGAACTTGAGGGCTGCATGCCCTGAACAGCCGCTCTGGTTAACAACGCCGGGACGCCCTTGACGGTCATCGGCAAACACCAGCGCTCGAGGGTCGATATTTAATATTTCCAAAAATTCCGCCTTCGGTATCTAATAGCGATAATTCCCAACTCCTTCGAACCCGCATGCCCCAAAAACCCAACCGTCAACACATCAAATTCAGCGAAGTCGCCATTGGCCAGCGCTTCTTTGATCCCATCAGCCAGGAATATTTCGTCAAGCAGAGCGACGAGATGGCCGCCATGGTCACCGGCATCGGTGACGGCACGGTTCCGGACGAATTCGAGCCCGATGATGTGGTCGGCATCGACGACTGAGTCAGATCCCCCTGCTGCCATAAAAAAGCCCGCAGAATTTGAACTGACCCCATTTAGTTGGACAGTTAAAGCGGGCGGTTAAGCCGCAGAGGGCTGAGTTCTGTATTGAACAGGACTCAGCCCTTTTAGTTTGCTCTTGATTCGCTCGTGGTTGTAGTAGTGGATGTATTGCCGCAGGCCAGTTTCAAGCCGCTTGATGTTATCGAATTTGTTGAGATAGAAGAACTCCGACTTAAGCGTGCCAAAGAAGCTTTCCATGGCGGCGTTGTCCAGACAGTTGCCCTTGCGCGACATGCTTTGGGTTAGGCCACGTTCTGCCAGCTGTCGTCGATATGCGGGCATCTGATACTGCCAGCCCTGATCCGAATGCAGTAACGGGGCCTGCTGACCGCTGAGTTTGCCTAATGCCTTTTTGAGCATGTTGCTGACCAAAGGCAGGTGGGGCCGCTTTTGTGTAGCGTAGGCCACGATTTCCCCGTTGTACAGGTCCATCACCGGCGAGAGATAGAGCTTGTCGCCGCGCACATTGAACTCGGTCACATCGGTCACCCATTTCTGGTTGGGCTTCTCGGCCTCAAACTGCCGATCCAGCACGTTCGCCACCTTCGCATGGAACTGCCCACGGTAAGAGCGATACTTCTTGGGACGAACCAAGGATTTCAGCCCCAATTGCTGCATCAAACGCTGAACCGTCTTGTGATTGACGTCCGAACCCGCATTGCGCAGTTCATCCGTGATGCGCCTATAGCCATAGCGCCCCTTGTGGCGCACATAAATGGCACCAATGCGGGCTTTCAGGGGGGCATACCGGTCACCGCCCTCTTGCACCCTGGCTTGATAGTAGAACGTGCTGCGGGCCAGTCGAGCGCCCTTCAGCAGCACCCCCAGTGAATGCTGCGGCCTCAGTTCGATCACGGCTTGCGCTTTTTGGGCGCAGCCAACCTCTGGGCTCGAACCAAGGCATCCAACTTTTTTAGGTAAGCCACCTCCGCGCGCAGATACTCGTTCTCGCGGCGCAGTTCTTCCAACGTGCGGGTGTCTTCTGGCTGCGCAGGAACCTTGGGAGTCTCGGGAGTTTTCATCATTTGCGGGCGTCCTCGGGGCGTGGGCTCTAATGCATCCAATCCACCCTCATGGTATTGGCGTTCCCAGTTCGAGACCACCCCTGTCCCCCCGCGCAGATCAAACAGCGCAACGACCTGACCGTAAGATAACTCTTGCCGCCACATCCGCCTCAACACCGAAAGCTTGAAGCGGGCACTGTAGTGACTAAATTTCTTACGCAGTCCGGCATCACCATGCTGGCGGTAGACATCGACCCAACGCCTGATATTCGACTGGTCGACACCATGTTTGCCCTCAAGCGCCCTATAGCCTGAAGGCCCTGACAAATACTCCTTAACTACGGCTTTCTTGAATTTCTCGTCATATCTCGCCATGAAAAACACCCCAAAGGTTGGACGGGTGTCCAACTTTTGGGGTGCAGTTCACGTGGCCCCGTTTGTTTTACGGCGGTTTGAGAGGGCTTAATCGAGGGGCTTATTCGGCCG
>CAJBAP010000158.1 GCA_903950295.1 uncultured Rhodocyclaceae bacterium | reverse complement strand
GCCTGTTGTCGAATCTCGAGTCGAACCGCCACAAGCTGCTGCAACTGGTGCTGTTCGGCCAACCGGAAATCAACGAGACCCTGGCACGCTCGGATATGCGCCAACTGCGTGAGCGCATCACCCACAACTTCAACCTCGAGCCGCTCGTGCGTGACGACATCGCCCAGTATCTCGACTTCCGCATGCGTGCCGCCAGTTATCGCGGCCCCAGTGTTTTCGCACCTGAGGCGTTGAAACTGATCACCAAGGCATCGCAGGGGTTGACCCGGCGCATCAATATTCTTGCCGACAAGGCACTGCTCGCTTCCTTTGCCGCCGGATCTCATCAGGTTGGCGCAAAGGAAGCCAAGGCGGCCATCAAGGATGCCGATTTTTCCGACTCCCAACCAGCCCAAACCGCTCGCTCGCTACCTGCAGGTCTTTTCTGGGCCGCCGCCGGCGCGCTCGCCATGCTGGCGTTGACGGGTGTCTGGCGTCTGGTGGCCCAGCCTGCGGGGGATGCGCCGGCCACCACACCAACCCACATCGCCCCGGCCGTCGCTGCTGCCCCTCCCTCCCAGCCGACGCAACCCATTGCCCAGCCAACCCCGCCGGCCAGCACACCACCGGCAGAAGCCGCGTTTCCGCCTGCGACCCCGACCATCAGGGCTCCCACCGCCACGCCGGAGGTGACCGCAATCCGGAATGTGCAAAAAAAGCCCGATACGCCCGCCAAGGCAACGCCAACCCCGTTGCTCGACCGGTTGTTGGCGGAAAGTCGTCCCTGGCTGGATTCAGTTGCCGAGAACCACTGGTTTTTGCAGCTCTACTCAACCGAGCACCCAGACCGGGTTGAGATATTTCTCACACAAGCCCAGAATTCCAACGTGGAGAGTGCACAGTTACGGGTTTACCATTCCAATCTCGGGGATATAAGCAGATATGGCGTCGTTTATGGGGATTATGCTTCGCGCAAAGATGCCGTAAAAGGGCTGGATACATTGCCGGTAGATCTCATGCGTAACCGCCCGTATGTACGCCAGGCAATTCAATTGAAGCCAGACAGCAACACTCGCAGCAAAAAATGAACTTAAATAATTCAGCTAGTTGGAAATAAAATCTCGCGTGATATGATCAAAGCCGACATCAATTTTTCAGGTCCCCACTCGGTCATGAAAAAGCAATTCCTTATTCCGGCACTGGCCTTGGCCTTGGCTGCCTGTACAAATGCTCCGATCCAACCACCGGGTAGCGGTCACCTGCGTGCCGAAAAAGTCGGCGCTGGCGAGACGGCAAGCATCCCCGCCCCGGTGCAGCAAACGCTCTCCTTGCCGAAGCCCAAGCCCACAGCAAAGGTCGAAACCTACAGCGTCGTCGTCAATAACGTACGTGTGCAGGAACTCCTCTTTGCACTGGCCCGCGACGCCAAGCTCAACGTCGACATCCATCCCGGCATCGAAGGCATCGTCACCCTGAATGCCATCGACCAGACCCTGCAACAACTGCTTACGCGCATCGCCAAGCAGGTCGATATCCGCTGGGAGTTGGATGGCCCCAATCTGTCCGTTATGCCTGACAAGCCGTATTTGAGAACCTACTCAATTGATTTTGTGAACATGGCACGCACGGTGAAAAGTGAATCGTCCACATCCACCCAAATTGCCACTGCAACAGCCACTGCAACGGCGGGAGCGACAAGTTCTGGGGGCGGCAACACGGCGGCCACCTCAATCATAAGCACGACAAAGAATGATCTGATGGAAAGTCTGATCAGCAACGTGACTGACATGCTTAAGGAGGAGGACAAGCTTCGGTATCGCGCTCAAATTGAAACAGAGACGAACGTACAGGCAAAAACCGAGGGAACGGGACAGATTGCTGCGGGGATTGGGCCAGGGGGAAGCAAGACGGAGTACCCGAGCGGGAAAACCGAGACATCAGGCCCTGGTGGTTCTGGTACCGCTTCGGGTAGCGGAAATCAGAAGATTGATGCCAAAGCTGCGGCTACACAAAAGGTGGGCGTGTACGAGGCCTCAGTCTCGGTTTTTGCAAACAAGGAAACTGGCGTCCTGCTCGTTCGAGCGACGAATCGGCAACACGAAAAGGTTCAGCAGTTCATTGACCAGGTGATGCGCTCAGCAAAACGCCAAGTTCTGATTGAGGCCACCATCGCCGAGGTCACATTGTCCGACAATTACACACAAGGTATCGACTGGAAAAAGGTCAGTACTGGCCTGATTGCCGCTGGCACCATCGCGGGAAACTCGATTGCCCAAGCAACGACCGGGCTGCTCACCATACAAAGCACCAACAGCGGCGGCACATTTCAGGCAACCGTGAAACTGCTGGAGGACTATGGCAACGTTAAGGTTTTGTCCAGTCCAAAACTTAGTGTGATGAACAACCAAACTGCCACGCTGAAGGTAGCCGACAACGAAGTGTATTTCACCATGAAGGCGGATACCACACAGAACAATGGTTCATCGCTAACGACCTACACCACCACTCCTAGTTCCGTAACAGTTGGCTTCATCATGACTGTCACACCACAAATCAGCGACAGCGACGAAGTGACAATTAATTTGCGCCCCACGATCACACGGGTAGTCGGCTATAAAAATGACCCTAACCCAGATCTTGCTAAAGTTGGTGTTGTTAACCCTATTCCACAAATCCAGACAAGGGAGATGGAATCGATCATCAAGGTCAGCAGCGGGCAAACTGCTGTAATGGGGGGGTTGATGCAGGACTCACTCAACAACAAGGATCAGGGCCTGCCTACACTTTCCAGCATGCCGCTGTTCGGGCAGCTCTTCCAGCAGCGCACTGACGAGCGAAAAAAGACCGAGTTGGTGATATTTCTTCGTCCGGTGGTCATCAGGGACGCCAGCGTCGAGGGTGACTACAAGGAATACCGCAACCAGTTACCCAGCCAGGATTTCTTCGACAAGGGCAACTTGGGTCCGCCGCAGCAACGCCTGAATAATCCGTGGAGTAGCGCTCAGTGAGCCTGCTGATGGACGCGCTCCGCAAGGCGGAGCAGCAGAAGCAACAGCTTGCGGCACAGGGGCAGCAGGGGCAGAGTGAGCCTGAAGCCAAACCACTGCAGGGCTTGGCGCTTGAGCCGCTGTCGCACCAAAGCGAACCTGAAGTGCCCGGCGCCCAGCCGTTTGCCCCCGTTCCCGAGAAAGCAGCGGCCAGCCCGGGCATTCCATTTTCAGCAGATATTTCGGCCAAGACCACCAAAGGTGGCCGTCTGCCAGAATTACCCACCCGGCTTGAGGATCTGGACGAGCAGTTCATGGCCCATGCGGCGCAGCCGCCCCTGCGTGTCCAGCCCGTCCCGGTTGCCGCACCACTACTGTCACCAGCACCGCCTCCTGCTCGCGACAAGGCGATCGAGGCCTCTCCCGAGAGCGCACGCAAACTTTTTGAGGCCAAGCAGCCGGCGCAAAAAAACAACCGCAGCTTCGCCATTGCCATCGGGCTGGTCAGCCTGGTTGCCGCCATTGGCATTGGTGGCTATTTCTGGTGGCAGTTACAGCCGAAAGGCGGGCTGGTCGCCAGCGGCGCCCCGGTGGCGCCGCCAATGCCTGCCGCGCCGATTGCTGCAGCGCCGGCCACTGCCGTCCCGCCAGTGCCGACTTTCCCCAGCCCGGCCACCGCACCACAACCGGCACAGCGCGACTATGGCGACAGCGATGCGCCGCCAGCGAAACGTACTGAAACCAAACCAGCCCAGCAGGTGCCGGCCAGTGCCAAGCCGGAATCGCCGATTCGCCTCACCACAGCCCAACAAAAGACTGACCCGCTACTCGATCAGGCCTATCAGGCATTCAATCGTGGCGATAGCACGCTGGCCCAAACCCAGTGGCAAAAAGTGCTGGCGGCCGACCCCCGTAATGCCGATGCCCTGCACGGCCTCGCTGCGGTCGCCCAGCAGCGCCAACAACCAAATGAAGCCGCCGACTATTACCTGCGTGCGCTGGAGGCCAACCCGAAAGATGCGCTGGCGCTTTCCGGCCTCGTCTCGATCAGGACTTCAGCCAATGCAGAACAGACGGAAAGCCGGCTCAAGAACATGCTGACCGAGCAACCGGATTCTCCCTATCTGAATTTTGCTCTCGGCAATCTTTACGCCCGCAGCATGCGCTGGGCAGAGGCACAGCAATCATTCTTCAGAGCCCATGCGGCAGATTCGGCCAACCCCGACTACCTTTTCAACCTCGCCGTCAGTCTTGATCATTTGCATCAACCCCGCCTTGCCGTCCAGTATTACAATCAAGCACTCACTGCAGTTGCCCAGCAACCGGCCGGATTTGACGCAGCTCAGGTAGCGGCACGGCTAAAAGTTCTGCAGTCGGGCCTGTAACCTTTTGACTCGGACGCGGATTACCGCCCGCGCGTCGGCGGTTCCACATAAACGCAGCCGGAAATAAGTAGCTCAGGGATGAACGCCAATACAAATCGTCAGCCTATCGGCCAGGTACTGATCGCACAAGGCGTCATCAGCGAGGATCAGTTACGCATCGCGCTCCTCGAGCAGATGAAATCCAACCAGCCCGTTGGCAAGTTGTTGGTGAGTCTTGGCTTCGTTTCCGAGGCAACCCTGCGCGACGCGCTCGGCGAATCGCTCGGACATAAGTCGGTCGACCTCAGTCGCGCCACGGTCGACCCGGCAGCATTGCGCCTGGTCCCGCACGATGTCGCCAAGCGCCATCGCCTGCTGCCCCTCGACTATGCGCCTGAGCAGCGCCGGATGACGATTGCCATTGCCGATCCCAACGACATCGTTGCGCTGGATCGGCTGCGCGCACTCATCTCTCCCGACCTGATTGTCGACACCGTGCTGGCCGGCGAATCCGAGATCGCCCGCAGTATCGATCAGCATTACGGTTACGAACTGTCTATCGACGGCATCCTGCACGAGATCGAGACCGGCGAAATCGATTTCCGCAGTCTCTCCACCTCATCGGACGAATACAGTCAGCCGGTAGTGCGCCTGGTCGATGCCCTGCTGACAGATGCCGTCAAGCGTGATGCCTCAGACATCCACTTCGAGCCTGAAGCCAGCTTCCTGCGCATCCGCTATCGCATCGACGGCATCCTGCGGCAAATCCGCGCCCTGCACAAATCCTATTGGGCAGCGATGGCCGTGCGCCTCAAGGTGATGAGCGACATGAACATTGCCGAGACGCGCGCCCCGCAAGACGGCCGCATCTCGATGAACATCAGCGGCCGCGCCGTCGATTTTCGCTGTGCGGCACAGCCGACCATTCACGGCGAAAACTTCGTCCTGCGTATTCTCGATCGCCAGAAAGGCATCGTACCGCTCGACAAGATCGGTCTCGACGAAGCGCAGCAGGAACACCTGCGCCGCATGATGGCGCGCCCCGAAGGCATCATCCTCGTTACCGGCCCCACCGGCAGCGGCAAGACCACCACCCTCTATTCGATGCTGAATCACATCAACGAAGAGGGCATCAACATCATGACCCTGGAGGATCCGGTCGAATATCCGATGGCCATGATCCGCCAGACCTCGGTGGCCGATTCCGCCAAGCTCGACTTCGCCAACGGCATCCGTTCGATGATGCGCCAGGATCCGGATGTCATCCTCGTCGGCGAGATTCGCGACAGCGACACCGCAGAAATGGCCTTTCGCGCTGCCATGACCGGCCACCAGGTCTTCTCGACCCTGCACACCAACTCCGCGCTGGGCGCCATTCCGCGCCTGCTGGACATTGGCGTGCTGCCCGACATCATGGCGGGCAATATCATCGGTATTGTCGCCCAGCGGCTGGTGCGCAAACTCTGCCCGCATTGCCGCAAGCCCTACCCCGCCGGCAAAGAAGAGCTGCAACTGCTCGGCACGGAACATTTCCGGCAAACGCCCATCCTCTACCGGCCGTCCGGTTGCCCCCTTTGTGAATATCAGGGTTACCGGGGTCGCGTTGCCATCATGGAAATATTGCGACTGGACGCCGACCTCAACGATCTGATCGTGCGCCGCGCCACCTTTCGCGACATCCACAACGCGGCGGCGGCAAAGGGATTTCGCACGCTCGCCGATGATGGCCTGCGCCGTGTCATCGAGGGAGCGACCTCGCTCGAAGAAGTAGCGCGCGTCATCGACTTGACGGAGCGCATGTAAACCAGTGTCGCTTTACGCCTACAAAGCCATGGACATCGGCGGCCGGGTGATTTTCGGGCGCATGGACGCGATCAACCCGATCGATCTCGAAATGCGCCTCAAGCGCATGGATCTCGATCTGATCAACGGCGACCCGGTCAAGCAGGGCGGCTTCGGCGGTGCCCAAATTACCCGCCGTGAACTTATTGCCTTCTGCTTTCACCTCGAACAACTCTCTCGCGCCGGCGTCCCGATCATCGAAAGTCTCACCGATCTGCGCGACAGTCTCGAGAACCCGCGCTTCCGCGAGGTACTCGCCGACCTGATCGAAAGTGTCGAAGGTGGCAAAACCATATCGCAGGCGATGGCTGCCCATCCCAAGGTGTTCGATAGTGTCTTTGTCAGCCTGATCAAGGCCGGCGAGGAAACCGGCAATCTTCCCGATGTTCTGGCCAACCTGACCGAATCATTGAAATGGCAGGATGAACTGGCGGCGCAGACCAAGAAACTCATCATGTATCCAGCCTTCATGGGCATCGTGGTGGTGCTGGTCACCTTGTTCATGATGCTCTACCTCGTGCCCAAGATGGTGGGGTTCATCAAGAACATGGGCCAGGAGCTGCCGTTTCATACCAAGTTGCTGATCGGCACCTCAGATTTTTTCATTAACTATTGGTACATTGCCCTCGGCGTTCCCGCCGCACTTGCCATTGGTATTACCTTGGCCGTCAAGACCAATCCGAAAGCACGTTATCGCTTCGATGCCGTCCAGCTGAGCTTTCCCTGGATTGGCGAAATACTTAAAAAAATCATCCTGTCGCGCTTCGCCGGCGTCTTCGCGATGATGTACTCATCAGGCATTTCCGTGCTTGATTCCATTCGCACCACGCAAGGCGTCGTCGGCAATCTCGTGATCCAGGAAGGTCTGCAGAAAGTCGAGGAAATGATCAGCGACGGGCAGAACATCACGGTTGCCTTCCAGAACGTGGGCCTGTTCCCCCCCCTTGTCATCCGCATGCTGCGCGTCGGTGAAAATACCGGCTCCCTGGATACCGCGCTGACGAATGTCAGTTACTTCTACAATCGCGACGTGCGCGAATCGATTACTCGTGTCCAGGCGATGATCGAACCGGCCATGACCATGATCGTCGGCGTCATTCTCGGCTGGGTCATGCTTTCGGTACTGGGTCCGATCTACGACACTATCAGCAAACTCAAAATCTGAAGCACCACCATGCCACAACGCCGCGCCCTTTTTCTTGACACCTCACAGCTTGCCGCCTACCGCATCGGCGGCGGTACCGTACAAGCGGAAGGCGCGTTCGCAGCCGATGAAGCGGGCCAGGCAGCCTTCGCCGCCTACCTGACAGAGCACCACCGCAGTGTGTTCATGCTGCTGACAGACATCCCGGAAGAAGGTTTCCAACTCGACGAAGTTCCTCCCAGTTCAGGGAAGGATCGCCAAGCCATTATCAAGCGCAAGCTTGCCCAGTATTTCTACGGCACGCCCTTCGTCCTGGCGTTGTCGCAAGGACGCCTGAAAACGGGGCGGCGCGACGAGCGCCTGCTGATGATGGCCTTGACCCGGCCGCAGCATCTTGAGCCCTGGCTCAATGTTCTGCGCGAAACCAGTACCATCCTCAGTGGCGTTTATTCGCTGCCGCAGACGGTCCTGCAACTGCTTCCTGCGGACGCCGCCCCGCAATTGCTGCTTATCACCCAGACCCACGGCGGCTTGCGCCAGACTTTCTTTGCCGATCGACAGCTGCGCTTTTCGCGCCTGACCACCTTGGCCACTGGCTCTGCGGAAGAGTCGGCGATTGCCACGGCGCTCGAAGCCAGCAAGATGCACCAGTATTTATCCAGCCAGCGTCTGCTCGAGCGTGGCAAGCCCCTCACCACGCGGGTGCTGGCTCATCCCGCGCAACTTTCTGCCATCCGGGAGCGTTGCCGCGATAGTGCCATGCTGCATTTCGAGTTTGCCGATCTGCTGGATGAGGCTAAACGTACCGGTTTGCGCTCTTCGCTCGTCGACTCGCATGCGGAACTGCTGTTTTGTCATCTGCTGGAGAAGAAGCCACCGGCCGAACAATTCGCGCCGCCGGCGGAGCGTCAATTCCATCGCCTGTGGCAAACCCGCTTCGCGCTGAAAGGCGCCAGCGCCGTCATTCTGGCCGGGGGCCTGCTGTTTGCCGCCAAGCAGGGGCTGGAATTGATGCAGATGCAGAGCACCGTCGAACAGATCCAGCAGCAGAATCGTCTCGACCAGCAGCGCTACGACGCCACGCTGCAATCCTTGCCGAAGATTCCGCTCTCCATTGACAATCTGCGCTCGCTCGCCAATCGTGCCGATCAGTTGGTCAAGCGCGCCCAGGGGCCGGCCCCGCTGCTGGTGCAACTGAGCCAGTCGCTTGATGCCTTCCCCATTATCGCGGTCGAGCGCCTCGAATGGAAAATAACCGAACAGATCGAGTCCGCTCTCGCCGTGAATGGCGTTGCCGTACCATCACCCCTGCCGGCCAACATGGCCAGTGGCCCCTATGCACAGGTGATAGTCGCCGCTCAACTACCTATCGGCATGGCCGGCAACCAGCGCGGACAATTGGATCTGGTGGCCGACTTCAGCAAGCACCTCGGTAGCGCTCCTGATACGCTGGTCACCATACTGCAACAACCCGTCGATACACAGTCGGGGAAAACCCTTAAAAGCGGGGACGAGAAAAGAACACCGGAAGCACCGAAGTTTTCCTTCCGCCTGATACGTAAACTCTGAAGCCATGGAACCCATCGCGCCCTCGGTCATCAACCTCAAATCTCTCGGCTGGAGCCTTGCGCTGCTGCTGTTGGCATGTCTGGCAGCGGCAGCGGCCGTCGTCGGTGTCCTGCATCTTGGGAGCCAAGCAGAATTTGCCCACAAGCAGGCTTTGGCGCAGCAAACCCAAACCCGCAACCAATTGGCCCGCGCTAATGATGACAAACGGGAAATCGGCGAAAAGATCGCGCGTTATCATGAAGCGATCCGACTGGGTCGCACCCAGCCCGAGCGGCGCCTTGAATGGGTCGAAACCCTCCGTCACATCAAGGAGTCGCGGCGGCTTTTGGGTCTCGACTATGAGATTTCACCGCAGCGAACACTCGACGATAAAGCGGCTACCTCCATCGGCGGGTTCTCTTTTCTGGTCAGCCCGATGAAGCTGGATATGCCCCTGCTGCATGAGAACGACCTGTTCGGGCTGATCGCCGACCTGTCGGCACAGGTGCAGGCGTACATCAGTGTCAAAAGCTGCAAGATCGAGCGCGTTCCCGTCGCGCCGGGTCAGTCGAATGTCGCCACCCTGAAGGCATCCTGCGAAATCGACTGGATCACCCTGCAGGAAAAAACATGAGCGCCATCCGTTTTGTTTTCGCTCTCATCGCTGGTGGCTGCGCCTTGAACGCGCTCCCCGTGCGCGCTACCGAACCCGCGCTGCCCGTGGCGTCTGCGTCACCCACGCCATCACTGGGCCGCCTGTTCATGACGCCAGACTGGCGCGTCAATCTCGAGCGACAACGCCAGCTCAACATTCGGGAATCCCGCAGCCTCGAGGGTGAATCGATGCGCCTCGATGGTGTCGTGGTGCGCTCGGCTGGCAAACCCACTGTCTGGGTAAACAATCACCCCCAAGGTGAAAATGCCCAGGACAGCGGTGTCGCTGCCGTCACCTCGCGCCAGCAACCAGGACGTGCCATGCTCAGCGCCGGCACCGAACCCCCCGCCGACCTGAAAGTCGGCGTCACCCTCAACCGGGCCACGCGCGAAACTGGCGGCGGCTTGGCGGACGGTGAAATCCGGGTGAATCGGCCGCCCGCCCCCCGGAAATAAAAGAGTGGTAATGGCGGGACGACGCCATGTAAAGTCGGCGCTGGCGGGACGGCAATCGCGGCGGCCACAGCGCGGCGCGGCACTGCTGATCTTCCTGATCCTGGTCGTCACGGCCGCCCTGACCTATCTGGTCAATGGCCTGACGCCGGAGATGATCGAAGCGCGGCGGGCGCAGAAGACCAATGCGGTGCTGGCACAAGCAAAAGTAGCGCTGCTTCTGTACGCCGAAACTTTTCGCGAGCAGCAAAACAAGATCCAAGTGGATGCAGGCAACCTGCCGCCAAATTATGTCCATGGGTTTTTACCCCTCCCCGATCTTGGCACGAATAACAATACCAACCCCTTCGGCTGCCCGGGATTCTCCGGGGAGGGTTGTGATGCGAATCTATCTGGCAGCGCCCTGAATAAAACCGTGGTTGGCCGCTTCCCCTGGGCACTACTCGGCACCGGGCCATTGCGCGACGGCCATGGCGAATGTCTCTGGTACATGGTTTCCGGCAGCCACCAGCGCATAGAGAAAACCCCGGTCATGAACTGGGATACCCTCGGTCAAATCGACATCGTCACCGCCAACGATATCACTCCAGCCAAACTGAAAAGCCTGATTGCGAGTGCTCATGACCGCCCCACCGCCATCATCTTCTCCCCCGGCCCGCCGTTTGCCAATCAAAACCGCGGCGCCACCGACGGTAACGTCGTGACACATTGCGGCGGCAATTACATTCCCGCGAATTATCTCGAACCGAGTTTGGCCGCCGCCTTGCTGGACAGTACAGGCGGCGCCACTTCTGCAAGTGCCTATTTCAGCGGCAATGTATCCACCAGCAACACCGACGTAACCAATCTGGCCGTTGTGACTCAAGGCAAGGTTTACCAAGACGGGACAAGCCTCAAAAGCGCCTGCCCCTCAGGCAGCGCAACTTGCGGACTCGTAGCCAACGATACAGGCCTCGAGATTTCCCCCGCCACCCTCTTCGACGCCATCCGCAAGAACAATAATTTCCGCAGAGAAATCGACCAGATGACCGAGCGGATGGCCGAGTGCGCCCGCGATCAGATTGCCGCGAGCAGTCTCGGGGCGAATGGCAAGGTCAACGATGCCTGCTCCCTCAGCCTTGACGCCTTCGGCCCGCCGGGCTACTACGCAAATTATCGTGACCAGGTTTTCGTTACCCAATGCGCGAGTTGTGCGGTGACAGTGGACACCGTGCTGACTCCTTCGTGCGCGGGCGCATTGTTGTTTGGCAGTCAGCGTGACAAGAAAACCGATGGGGTAACCCAACAGTACCGCCGCGATGCTACCGAAAAGGCCGACGCCAGCAATTATCTCGAGGGCGCCAACCTGACGAGTTTCAATTCGACTGGGGATGCCTACGCCGGCATCAGCAAGCTGTTGCGTGTTTCCACTACACCGCCAGTACAGTCACTGGGCCAGGACATCGTGCGCTGCATTCTTCCTGGTGCGAGTATGGTTGCTGCACCCTCGGCATTGCCTGTCGGTAGGGAGTTGTCACGCTACGACCCCGCCACGCGTACCGTCACACTTGGGCGGGTAAACGTCGAGTCGGATCAGGGCTATGCCGGGGCAGCGTTGTTCGGCTGCGTATGGACGCCCGAAGCCCATGCTACCGGCAACGGTTTTCGCAGTTATTTTCGCTTCAACATTACCGACTCAGGTGACGGTTTCGCCTTTGCCGCAGTGGATGGCGACGTAAATAGCACCTATGTCTGCGGCGCCGGCGAACAGCACCTTGGATACTCGGGCAACAACGGCTACACCGTGCCCATCCTCTACCCGAAGCTCGGACTGGAAATCGATACTCGCCGAAACTACCAGAGCAACCTATCCTTCCTGCCCGACGGGTTCAACCCGGCGCGGACAGCGTCCACCTCTCCGGTGACATTTCGCACACTCGCCAATGGCCGCGCCGACCCGAGCTACACCGGCGGCCACATCGGCCTGGCTTATTGGGGCGGCGAAACGCCCATTAATACCCGCTACTCCACCAACGCATGTACGGCCAATTCTGATTGCACTTCATCAAGCAGTTGTATCGCCAACTTTTGCACCTATAACGCTTGCAATGCCGATACCGACTGCCTGTCACCAAGCACCTGCGACACCACCGCCCATGCCTGTGTCCTGAAGCAGGAAGAAGACGATAACGTACATGGCCAGCTGCCCGACACGTCAGCCATATCACGTCCACCGCCGCGCAACCCGGTCGCGCCTACCACGCCACCGACCAATCCGCCCTACCCCCCCTACGGTGTCGATAAACTCGATCCCAGCCTGAGTTCCGTTCCCCTCACTCCCATCTACATGCGCGTGGAGGTGCAACACGCCTATGCCGGACGCGATGACACCAGCAGGTTGGTCAAGGTGGTCGCCACGACGAACCTCACCTTGACGGGATTGGCTGATGTCGTCGATGGCATCAGTCTGACGGCAGGTGACAGCGTACTGGTCACGGCGCAAACCGATACCACCAAAAACGGCGTCTATATCGCAGCGGCTGGCGCTTGGGCCCGCGCGGCGCAAGCCGACGAAGCCGCCGAACTGACACCCGGCACCTCGTGGTTTATCAGTGAGGGGGCCACCCATAAAGGTAGCCTCTGGCGTTTGCAGAATACCGAAGTGCCGATCCTGAATGTCAGCCCACTCGATATTCAGCGTTTCCGCGCAGCCGTGAAAACGGTCGCCACAAGTAACGTCGCCAGTTTGTCCGGGTTGGTAACAATTGGAGGCTATGTCCTGCAAAAAGACGATCGCGTCCTTCTCGTCGGCCAGACCGACACCAAAAATAACGGTGTATGGGCAGCTGCTGCCGGCAGTTGGAGTCGTGCCGTTCCCGAAGATACGGCGCTCGGCATGAAAGACGGGGCGATGTGGTTTGTCAGCGGTGGCACGAGTGCCGGCACCTACTGGCGCCTGAACGGTGACGTCACCCCCGGTACCAGCACCGTCAGCATCGCTCAGCCTGCCGCCAACGACCTCTATGCCGCCCGCCTCACCACGCAGGTCTGGAAAGAAGGCAGCAATGCTGAACAAATCACCCGCATGAAAATCACCACCACCAGCATGAATGAGATGGACCCGGTCGTCCGTTACGGCACCTGCAACACCGGTGCCTGCCCAGCGTCCAACCCGGTCGACCAATCTTGTGGCGGCACCGAGACCGATGGCAATCGTTATTGCTACACCGGGCAAAAACCCAAACTCTACGACAGCCAGAAAATCTACGATATCCGCGTCAGCGCCTGCGGCGCCAACCTGAGTTGCCCCACTGGTCCCCCCGCCCAATTCTGCGGTATCAGCGCAACACCTGGCACAAACTACTGCTACCGGCCGGCCTTGCGTACCACGCGCCTGGGGTTCACCACCAGTCAAAGCACACAAAGCCAAGTTATCACCATCAGCGACTTCTTCACTACATGGCTGCCATGAAATCCGCCGTACCCCATGCGGGGCATTCCATCCCGCCAGTGCCGACTTTTGCCATTCGTGTAAATTAAGCCCCCACAGAGCAAGACACTGGAGAGCAATCATGAATACGACTGACCGCATTACCCTTGAACCAGGCAAACGGGGCGGACGCCCTTGCATTCGGGGTTTTCGCATCACGGTCTATGACGTTCTTGCCATGCTGGCTGAAGGCATGCTGGAAGCCGAGATTCTGGAAGACTTCCCCGAACTTGAACATGCCGACCTGCTTGCCTGTCTGGCCTACGCAGCCAAGCGGGAACAAAGCGTGATCAAGCTCGTCGCCCAATGAAACTGCTTCTCGACGAGAACCTGTCTCGTCGGCTTGTACCTTTCCTGCAAAATGATTTCCCCGAAAGTACTCAAGTCGCAATGATCGGCTTGGAGCAGGCGGGTGATCTGTCCATCTGGCAGCATGCGAGAGAAAATGGGTTCATCATCGTCACACGCGATGCTGATTTTGAGGAACTTTCCACAATTTTTGGAGCGCCGCCGCAAGTGATTTGGTTGAGAATACCCAACCAGACCAAATCAGCTGTACTGAGCCTGTTGCTCAAGCATCAGGCAGTGCTTCGCGACTCATTGCAAGAAAAGGGCATTACATGCGTCGAGCTTGGCCCGCAGGGTGTCAAACAATAGCCATGCAGAAAGATCGATCGACAATCAGCGCCGTCCCGCCAACGCCGACTTTTTCGCGCGTCACCCCGCGCGAACATGCTTCCTTTGCGCGTGGCTTCACGCTCACCGAAATGGCGGTGGTACTGGTGATTGTCGGCCTGCTGATCGGCGGCATGATCATGCCCATGTCGGCGCAACAGGATATTCGTTACAACACCGACACCCAGAAGCAACTTGCCGACATCAGCGAGGCGCTGATCGGCTTCGCGGCCGGCAAAACCAAGCCGTATCTGCCATGTCCTGACACCAATGGCGATGGCCTGGAAAATCGCACCGGTAGTGCCTGTACGCTGCAAGAAGGTGATCTGCCCTGGGCTACGCTCGGACTCGGCCGGCAGGACGCCTGGGCCAACTCCTTCCGTTATCGTGTTGCCGCAACATTTTCTGATAGCACCACAGGGTTCACGCTGTCTTCGACCGGTGACATTCGGGTGTGTGAGGCCAGCGCCTGCGCCACGGTTTTGGCTACCGGGATCCCTGCCGTTGTTCTGTCGCTGGGCAAGAACGGCACAGCAACGCCCACTGACGCAGACGAGTTGAAAAACAAGACCTATGCCGCTGCCGACCCGGACTTTGTTCAGCACACCCAGACCGGGGGTAACGCCGGTTTCGACGATCTGGTGATCTGGTTGCCGACCAGCGTTCTCATTCACCGCATGATCGCCACCGGCCGTCTGCCCTGAAAAATCGGTGCTGGCGGCATGGCATTGGCTATTCGAAAACTGACCAAAATTGTCACAATCTGCCAAGGTGAGCCGAATGACAAGCAAAATTCACCCACCAACCACCTGAAATGCCTTCCGTATCGCTGGCTTAGTTATTGCATAATATCCAGCAGCACAATTCGAGTGCGTTTCCAAAGGAGAAATTAAATGCGCAAGATTCAACAAGGCTTTACCCTGATCGAACTGATGATCGTCGTCGCCATCATCGGCATTCTGGCTGCCGTTGCTCTGCCGGCTTATCAGGATTACATGGTGCGTGCCAAGGCTAGCGAGGTTATCCTCGCGCTGTCAGCCCCGAAGACGAATCTTTCAGAATTTTTCGGGGTCAACAGCCGTATGCCACTCAACGCTACCTCTGCTGCTATTGACACCACCGGCTCCAAGTATGTGACAAGCATGGCGTACACTCTTTCCGGAGCTGACGGAAAACTGACGGCTACCGTCCAGAACTTGGGTGCAACGGACGCAACGGGTGTGGTTACCATGCTCGGTACTGGTGATACCGCTACAGGTAAGGTTGCATGGTCATGTGGTAAGGCCGCTGATGGCACGACACTGCCTGCAAAGTATCTCCCTGGTAGCTGTAGGTAATAGCAATTAATCGGGGTTAGACCCCGATTACCAAAAGCCCCGCTGCGGCGGGGCTTTTTTTGCCCTCAAGAAATGGGAGTTGCATGGGTAGGCTTGCAAAACAATTAGTGTCTGCCGGGTTGATGCTGGCTGTCTGCGTGGCCGTTTTCTGGAGCGGTCTTTACGGTAGCTTCTTCTTCGACGATGCCGCAAATATTCTTTATGTCGAGAGCTTGCAACTGACGGAGCTTTCCCTGCCGGCCTTGCGGGAAGCATGGAATTCCGGACTCGCTGGCCCGTCGGGTCGACCGGTCGCCCAAGTGAGTTTTGCGTTGAACCATTATTTCAGCGGCTTCGATCCCTTTGCCTTCAAACTCACCAATCTCGTCATTCATCTGCTTGCCGGTGTTCTGGTCTTTTTCACCGCGAGGCGTTTAATGATCGCGCCTGTCTTCGCAGGCTTGGTGGCAGCGCTTTGGCTTCTGAGCCCCATCCAATTGACTTCGGTGTTGTATGTCGTCCAGCGCATGACCAGCCTTTCCGCGCTGTTCGTGCTGGCGGGATTTTTTCTGCACATCGTCGGGCGCGAGCGCGGGGGGCGTGCGGGCGCGGTCTGGCTGCTGGTGGCGTGGTGCCTGTGCTGGCCGCTGGCATTTTTCAGCAAGGAAACGGGGGCATTGTTTCCGTTGTTCGTGCTGACTTGGGAACTCATCGTCAGGCGAAATAGGCTGGGTCATCTGGATCGTTTTGCCCGTGTTCTCACTGCCGTTGTCGGCTTGGGTTTTGCGGCGGGGCTGATCTACGCAGCTTCACCGTCTGGTCAATGGCTATGGGTCGGTTACGGCATGCGCAGTTTTTCGCTGACGGAGCGTCTGCTTACCGAGGGTCGGGTGCTGTGGTTCTATCTGGGGCTGATCGTCTTCCCGCGCCTTGAAGCCTTTGGCCTGTATCACGACGACATCGCACTGTCGACCGGATTGATCGAACCCTGGACAACTTTACCCGCCTGGCTCGGTCTGGTCGGTCTGGGCTTGGTCGCGTGGCGCACACGTCGGCAGGCACCGCTATTGTCGTTCGGCATCGTCTGGTTCCTGGTCGGACACAGCCTTGAATCGACGGTCTTGCCGCTGGAAATTGCTCACGAACATCGCAACTACCTGCCTTTATTTGGTGTGGCGTTGATCGGCGCGTGGATGACGGAGCGCGCCATTGCACTTCCCGGTTGGAAAAAAACCTTGGGGTTGATGCTTGCACTGGGAGTGTTTGGGTATTTTGTCCTCGTCACTACCTTGCGCGCACACCAATTCGGCGACGAAATCAGACGTACCCAAATCGAGTCGCTGTTTCACCGAGAATCTGCGCGGACGCACTATGAGGCTGGCCGCGCCTTGGTTGCTCGCTTGGAGATAGTCTCCGCCGATTCTCCGCAATACTCTTTCGCCCGCAGCCATTATGAGCAGGCAGGGAAAATTGATCCGGATTTCAAATTTTCCTGGCTTGGCCTAGTCCATCTGAATTGTTCGGTTGGGCGACCCGCAGAGAACGAGTGGGTTGAGCAATTGTCCCGCCGTCTGCGTGAGTCACCCTTTGGCCCCGGCGATCGCAGCGTTCTTTATGGCATCAAGGAAATGTCGAATGCGGGCACGCTTTGTCTGTCTCGCGCTGAAATTGAGCGGCTGTTTGCCGCTGCCGGCGCGAATCCAACCACAACACTTTCTACGCGCGCCGTCTTGCACTCCTGGCTGGCCGACTACATGACCTTGACCGTGCGGGATCTGCCACTCGCTCAGGCAGAATTGGACAAGTCGCTGGCCATCGCGCCCTATAATTCGAGCAACCGACTCAAACGGGCACAACTGGCCTTTCTGCAAGGCCACTATGACGAAGCGCGCGCGTTGCTGAGCCGCCTGGGGGATGAAGTTCTTGTCAATTCTGAGAGGGAAACGGCAGCCATGCTAAGAGATTGTCTCGACCCGAAGGGATCAGCAAGGTGCGTTGGAAAATGAATGGGGAGAGCATGATTTCCATTGTTATCCCCGCGCGCAACGAGGCGGCTTCTCTCGCGGTGCTGCTGGCGGACGTATGCCGCTTGCTGCCCGATGCCGAGGTGATCGTGGTCGACGATGGCTCGACGGACGAGACCCGTGCCATCGCGGCGGCGGCGGGTACGCAGGTGATTTCTCACCCCTACCCGATGGGCAACGGGGCGGCGATCAAGACCGGTGCGCGTGCGGCCACAAGTGAGATCATCGTCTTCATGGATGGTGATGGCCAGCATCAGGCTGCAGATATTCCTCAACTACTCGAGAAAATCGACGCGGGTTATGACATGGCGGTAGGTGCGCGAGTACGTGACTCACATGCTGGCGTGCATCGAGCAATCGCCAACGATGTTTTTAGCCGTTTTGCCAGCTGGATGGTGATGCAGCAAATTGACGATCTGACCTCAGGCTTCCGGGCCGTGCGGGCAAGCAAGTTTCGACAGTTTCTTTACTTGTTGCCGAATGGATTTTCCTACCCGACCACGATCACGATGAGTTTTTTCCGCGCGGGCTACGGCGTTGCCTATGTGCCGATTCGCGCTTTGGAAAGGCAAGGCAAGAGCCATATCCGCCCCTTGCGCGATGGTGTGCGTTTCCTGCTCATCATCATCAAGATCGGTACGCTGTATTCACCCCAAAAGCTGTTTCTGCCAATTTCAGCCAGTTTCTTTCTGACTGGAATTTGCTACTACGCCTACACTTATTTGACGTCGGGACGCTTCACCAACATGAGTGCCTTGATGTTCATTTCGGCGATCCTCACCTTCCTGATCGGCATTGTTTCCGAGCAGATCTCCGCCTTGCATTATCGCGATCTCGACCGGGATCGCTAAAGCGGTGTCAGTGCTGCATGCCTTGCTGGTGGCAACTTCTTACCCGCGCGATATCGGCGACTGGAAGGGGCGCTTCATCCACGATCAGGCCGCAGCGCTGGCGCGGCAAGGGGTCAATGTCGCACTCTGGGCGCCGCCCGGCGAACTGCCTCAAGGTGTGACTGCGGCGCTCGCGTCGGATGATGCGCTTTGGCTGGAGGGCTTGCTCGACCAAGGCGGCATCGCGCACCTGCTGCGTACGCGGCCGGTGGCGGGAATGGTTGAGGGGTGGCGATTATTGCGGCGCCTACGCAGGGCATGCCGTCTCGCCAGCGCCGACTTTTATCACATCAACTGGCTGCAGAATGCCCTGAGCCTGCCCGATGACGGGCGGCCAGCGTTGGTGACGGTGCTGGGTAGCGACTTCGCTTTGTTGCGTCTGCCAGGAATGGTCTTTGCCCTGCGGCGGCAATTTCGCCGGCGCAAGACCATTCTTTCCCCCAATGCCGAATGGATGACCCCGCGCTTGCTGGAATTGTTCGGCACGGTTGCCAGCATCGAGCCGAATCCATTTGGCGTGGCGGCCGAGTGGTTTTCGGTCGAGAGAATGCCCGACGAGGAGCGCAGCGGCTGGCTGGTCGTCTCACGCATCACGCGTGGAAAACTCGGCAGTTTGATCGAGTGGGGAAAAGACCTGTTTTCGCCCGAACGCCCACTTTATTTGCTTGGGCCTCTGCAGGAAGACATCGACCTCCCTTCCTGGATTCTTCATCCCGGTTCGACCAATCCAGTCGCACTGCGTGAGACCTGGTTTCCCAAGGTTGCGGGTTTGCTCACGCTCAGCCAGCATGACGAAGGGCGGCCGCAGGTGCTGATCGAGGCGATGGCGGCGGGGCTGCCGGTGATTGCCAGCCGCATTCCTGCTCACGAAGATATGATTCGGCACGGCGAGACCGGCTGGCTTGTCACCAGCCATGCTGAACTG
>CAJBAP010000157.1 GCA_903950295.1 uncultured Rhodocyclaceae bacterium | reverse complement strand
GCACACAGAGGGCCGGTGCACTCTCAAACCTGCCGGACGGCCTATGGGTGCTCGTCGGCCACTGCGGACCTACAACCAACGATCTGATTCGGTCGACAAAGCGTCGGTTACCTGCCGTTCAATCCCTGTTGGCGGCAGATGGCCGTTTATTACATCGGGCTACTGCCCATCTGCTCGACACAATCCGCAATGGGCCAGCGAGTTGTCGTTAAACTCCTCAAGCATTTTTATACTCAACGAGCTTTTGCCGCTCACCTTTGCGGCTGCTCAGAAAAAATCCCATCTGTCCTGACAATATCGGAATCTGCTGAAAATGGGAGTGGATGCTATAGAGCAGGCGCGTGATCCTGTTCGTGGTCTTCCAACTGCACCGCACATAAGTACGACCCACCAGCGCCAACAGCGCTGTTGTAGATAGGGCCGCGAGCCAAGGCCAGGCCGGCGCGAGCGCTAGCAGAGACAGAAGGCTGATGATGATCATGCCGTGTATCTTGTTGCGACGAGCATCCTTGAGCCACAAAGGGTCGCTTGAATCCTTGAAACGCGAAGAAATTTCGGCGTAGGCATGGCCGGCGCGAAAGGCCCGTCGCCAGTAGGCGCGGAAGCGGGTAATGGCAAGATCATGCAATGTCATCGGCGCATCGAGGTGGAGAATGGAGTGACCACGCGCACGGATGCGACGGCACAGTTCGGGTTCCTCACCAGCGATTAGTTCCGCATCAAAGCCACCGACGGCTTCAAGCACTCCGCGGCGCATCAGGGTGTCGCCACCGCAGAATTCGCTCGGCCCGGGTGGGTAGATCCAGTCGAGGTCGAGCACGCGGTTGTAGATCGATGCTTCGGGGCGCGATTCACGGCGATGCCCCCAGACGATGGCGATGTTGGGATCTTGCATTGCGTTGAGGGCAAGCCCGACGAAGTCCGGGTGGAGTTCGGTATCGCCGTCGAGGAACAAAATGAATTCCCCGCGCGCCGTGCGCCAGCCGGCATTGCGGCCGAGCGCAGCCGAGGGACGCTCGGGGCGGACTTCCAGCGCACGTGCGCCGCAGGCCAGAGCGCGCTGCACGCTGTCGTCGGTCGAAGCTGAGTCGACATAAATTGTCTCGATGCCGAAACCCTCGTGGCGCATCGCTGCAACCGAAGCGATGCAGCGTGACAGGCGCTCACCCTCGTTGCGGCCGATGATAACCACGGAAACCAGGGGGTGGGCTGTGTCGGCGGGTGTCTGGGTCATGTCGGACTCCGGGGTGAAATGGCTTATGAAAGGAACCGACCGGCCAGTCTTTCGCGGCTGGGTACGGCGATGGAAGTGAGCAGGTCCGTGATGAAGCGGTCATGCTGGCGGTAGGCGTCGTGGGCAACGGTGTCAATGGTCGAAATCCTTACCAGCACGCCGTCGGGTATCTGGCCGGAAAATACCTGGCGCATCTGGGCGATCTTGCGTCCGACTCCAGGCAGCGTAGCCTGGTCGCCGACGGTCAGCCAGTAGCTGATTGGCTCGCTACGCCCCGGCCGCTCGGCCACGAGGCGCCGCACCGGCAGTTCGTGTCCTTCCGGGAGGCGCAGGGCGTCATCATTCACGGCACGAATCTCGAAGCCCTGCGCCCGGTAGCAGTACTCGGGCCGGTGCGCCTGCAAACGGTCGCCGCGCTGCTGGCTGCCGTAGGCAATGGAGAGCATGATGCGCGTGCCGTCCGCATCGCGATATACGCGTTCCAGCGTCTGTGCGTAGGTACCCGGCGCGGCAGGTGTCGCATCCGCCTGAATCGGGCTGACAAGTGCGTTCTGGTCGATTTGCCAGCCCGCGAAGCGCTCGGGAACGAGGTGTAACAGATCGATGCCCGGTGACGGCGCGATTGCCGATGCGCGCAGGTTTGCCGCCGCTAGCGCTGCGGTGATCATCAGGCCGGCCAGCAGGAGATTTCGCCAAACGATCGAGGGCGACACGCTGTTCATGAGGGCCTCCGGCGCGACACGCGGGAGATCAGCGTGTCGAACGTGACCAGCGTGGCAAGGGCGATCCCAAACATGGCGAGGCCGGCCACTTCGTGCCACTGACGCCCGGCCGCATCGCCGGCGTGGTAGGTCACCAGGGCCAGCACGATTACGCGCAGCAGGTTGGCGGCGAGGGCGACCGGAATGATCGCCAGCAGCAGCGCGGCATTCCGAGTGGTGCCGGCGGAGGGAGCGAGATGGGCGTAGAGGATGCCAAGGGCAAGCAGTGCCATGAAGGAATGCAGTCCAGAGCACGCATCGGCGATGAGCAGCTGGTACTGGCCGATTACCAGGATCACGCCGCTGTGAGCGATGGGGTAGTTTGCGGCATGCAGCAGGTGGCTGGTTGCCAGCGAGATCCATTCCTTGAGCGGTTGCGTCACCGCGTTGATGGCGATGCCGGGCAAGGGGATCATAAAGGCAAGATAGGCGAGCGGGAACCAGGCGGCACGCAGACCGGCCCAGCCGTGGCGGGCGAGCAGCAGAGCGGCCAGCACGGGAATCTGGGCAGCCATGGCGAGCAGGGGAATGTCCTGAACTTCGCCGACGATGGCCAGCGCAAGACCGCCGGCGAGCAGCAACATGCCGGGAAGTATGGAAGTCGGCGCTGGCAGCACGGCAAATTGGTGACGCAAGCGCCACAACAGCACGGCGACGATCAGGCCGATCAACGGGCCGTGTGCGTGGGCGTCTTCTTGCCAGAGGGTCTGCCACAAGCCGTGATAGACGGGCCAGAACACCAGCAGCCACCCTGCGACCAGGGGCACCGGCCCCTGCAGCAATGCCTTGGCGGTGTGCCAGGAGGTAGCATGATGGCGCAGGAGAAGAGCAGGTGACACGGTCATCACGGGGGGGGTATCACCGGGCGGAGGCACTTTGTTGTGGCAGTGAGGCAAAGTCGCCGACATAAGCGATCTGTGTGGTACCGCGCAGATCCTTCAGGCGGGCGTCAAAGGCTTCCTTGCCGGCGCGCTTCGCAAGATACTCGCGTACGATCGGCTTCGCGGCCTCCCAGGTCACGCTGGCGTGCTGTGCGGAGATCACCGCGTAGGCGATCACGCCACGTGGGCTTTCGAACACCACTGTCTCGCCTTCGCGGGCAGCATTCAGGCGTGGCAGTGCCTCGACCGGCAACTGCTCGGCGGCGCGGATCACGACCTGTTCGTTGAATGCCTGATTACGTGCACGCAGCCAGGCAGTGATCTTGTCGAGCGGTTCCTTTGCCACCATGCGCTGCTTGATCTCGTCCATTTCCTTGAGGTCGGCGGGCAGAGCGACTTCGCGTAGCCGGAAAATCTTCCGCTCGGCGAACAACGCCGGGTGGTCGGCGTAATAGCGAGCGATCGTGTTGTCATCGGGGCGTACTGCGGCGCCAGCGGTACGCTCGGCATAGACACTGGCCAGAACGTCGCGGCGCGCCTCTTCCAGTTTCAGCATGACTTCGGGCTGGCGGTCGAGCTTCTCCACCAGGGCCTGTTGCACCGCGAGTTCGCGGTCGACCAGCTTGGCCGCGACTTCCTGGCGAATCGGCAAGCTAGGATTGGGGATGCCCATACGTTCGATCGCATGATTGAATTGCAGCATCGAAATCTCCGTGCCGCCCACGCGGGCGATGACCTGACCGGGCGCCTTGGCTGTTTCAGCCGGGCTGCAGGCCGGCAGGGTAGCCAGTGCGAGGATGCCCGCCAGCCCTGATAAGGCATGATGATGGGATTTCCAGACAAACAGGGCCAGTCCGGCGGCCATCAGCAGCAGCGTCGAGGGTTCCGGTGCCGGCGAGATCATGGTGACGTTGTTCAGCGAAGTGGCGCCGGCGGCAAAGGTTACCGAACCCCAGTAGTCAATCGAATTGCCAGCACCAAACCCCGAGCCCTTGACTTGGAAAGCGTAGTTGCCGGCCGACAGCGTGACGGTGCCAGTGGTGTTGGCCACGAGGCTACCGTTGCGGTCATAGATGCCGTAGGAAAGATCGGGGTTCCCGCAACCGTTCCGACAGGGGTCGAAGGTGAAGGTGACGGAGTAAGTAGCGCCCGCATCTCCCTGCAAAGAGAACAGGTATTGGTCAGTAAAGTTGCGGCTGATGTCGTATTGGGCGAAGGAGAACGTCACCTCACTGGTGATCGGTGTCGCCACTGTGCCCCAGTCCGTCGTGATGTTGGCGCGGGCCGTGTTCATCCAGAACAACAGGAGAAAGGCCATGAAGCCAAACAGTGCCGAACGTTGTTTCATGATCGATTTCCCCAAATAGACATGTGCAGGTGTCATTGTTTCGTTTTGTTTCTGACTACATTACAGCCCGGTATCGAGGAGAGTTTGTGAAGCAACTGCAAACTGTCAAGGGAAAAGTCGGCGCTGGCGAGACGGCGCTTACCTGATGCTGATTGGCGCGAGCGCCCGTGTGATGCTCGCCTCACCACGCCCGTGGACGCTGGCGTTGTAGTTGCTGATCGTGTCGGTGCGGGCCGTGGTGAGCAGTTGGTTCGAAACCTGGCTCGCCGTTGCGGTGGTGAACTTGCTGCCGAGGATCGCCGCATAGCCGCTGACGATGGGCGCTGCCATCGATGTACCGGAGAGACCGGTTTTGGAACCCTCGACGCCGACAACGAGGAATCGGGCCTGTACGATCGGGTCGCTGCCGGCATAGTTTGAGTTCGCGACTAGTGTGGCCGGAGACGTGACCGTACCATTGCTGCTCAGGGCACCGACGAAGATCGCCGACGGCGCACCATTCAGCGCTCGCGCCAGATAATCGACATTGCCGGCACTTGTGGCGGTCCCAACAGCAACGCCGTCGTTGCCGGCCGCCTTGGTGACGATCGCCGAACCGCCCTTAGCGTAGGAGATGATCGAGCTTTCCTGCGGGTCCCAAGCGATGTTGGTCAAGCCGCTCGGCCCGAACATGCCGTAGCTGAGGTTCAGCACGTTGAGGCCGCGTGCTAGCGAAACCTTCGTCGTGCTGTTGAAGTCGATCGCCTTCATGGTGGCCGAGGGAGCTATCATGCCCGCTTCGAGGCGGGTCCAATCGCCGTGGCGCTGCAGCAGCGTGCCTGTGCCGAGGTTGGCCTGGTAGCGCGTGGCGCTGGTGAAATCATCGATGACATGCACGGTGACTTTTTGTCCCTTGTAGCCAAGGTTCCAGGCATTCTGGACTTCGGGGCTCATCCATGATTGCAGTGTTTGCGCCTGGGTGAGAGGCGCAAGCAGCAAGGTGGCGAGCGGTACGAGCATTCTGGTCTTTTTCATCATGGTCTCCATGGGCTTGGTGAGTGGGCTAGAACTGCCAGGTAAACATCAGGTTTACCTGATGCCGGTCTGCGGGTTTTTCCCTGACGAGGTAATCCAGGGTTTGTGCAGGGGGGAGCAGGGATGCGGCAAGCCGGCAGTTCACTGTCTGGATCCCGCCGATGTCGCCATAGTCAGCCGTGCAGGGCTTTTCGCGCAGTTCGCCGCCCAGCGCCGTGACTGCGCGCAAGGACAGGAAGGCGTTTCGTCCGGTGGCGGCCTGCATCACCAGGCCGAGCCTGAGCGATGGGGCAATCGTATATTTCTCACCACGCTCGCCGGTGCTGAACCCGTGCAGGATGCCGAGGTTTGGGCTCACCTGCGTCATCCAGACCATGCGGGTGTCGGTCCAGTGACTCGAGTACCATGGCCCGAAACTGACCGGCCTACCCATAGCGGTTTCGTATCCGCCCGTCCCCAGGCTGCGCGCCCGTGCGGACAGGGCGGTGCTTTGGGTCAACTCGATCAGATAGGTGGCATCGAGGAAGGTTGCGCTGTCGAGGCTGCGCGGTAGCCTGCCAGCCGCTACGCCATCGGCTGCGGCGCTGGCCGCAGCAAAGAACGAGATCAAGGCAAACAGGAAGGCGAAGCGTGACATGCCAGATTCCGGAACACAGTCATATGGATCGATTGTGGTCCGGCGCCCGCACGTGGTTGTGACAGGACTGTAAATTTGTCGGCTTATTGCGTTATTTCGAGCTGCCGCAATTCAAAAGACGACCCGATGGCAGCGGTCCTGATGCGCAGGGTATTCAGGCCCTCCCGCAGCCAGATATCGAGCGGTCCGGACGGTGTAATGGTGTCGAGACCGCTGGCAGCGAGTTCTATGCTGCCGGCCGAACTGCCAAAGGCCGTGGAGACTTCGATCCGGTTGCCTTTGTCCTTGGCGCCGGCGTGCAGGGTCAGGCGGTAGCGTCCGGCTTGCGGGGCTTGAATCAGGTAATCGACATGGCTGCCTGGCCGCGCATGGCGCAGCAGGTCGCGGCTGGCTTCGGTGTAGGGTGCTTCGTTGCCGGCATAAGCGAGCGCATCGATGCGTCCCGGCACCGTGTTACGCGTCTTGACCGGCGGTGTGCCGCTCGCCAGGATGCCGTTCAGACAGCGGATCTTTGGCGTGTCGGTGATGGCCAGGTCGGGGGTCAGTTCCCAGGTGCCGTAGGGCGTGTCCCATTTGCCGGCGCCGGCCATGAACCACATGAACAGGCCACCGCCGGCGGCATGCCAGTTGTCAAGGTGGCGGCGGCACAGGCCTTCCATGCGCGGGTCGAGTGCAGCTGCTTTCTTTGCCGCCAGGCTGCCTGGGCCGAACGTGTCGGCCCCGCCTTCGTAGGCGATGAAAGGCAGTTGGTGCCAGCGCGCCAGCGCCAGATTCTTCTCCATGTTGCTGATCTTGGTCATGGCATCGATCGAGTCGGACATGGCGGACAGCACCTGGTCGGTGTTCAGGTTCTCCTCGCGCTGTAGCGGGCCCATGTTGTAATAGGGGGCGCCGGCGATGGCATAGAAGTAGCGGCTCGGCGGTCCATGATGTTTCGCCATGTAGTCGAGAGCCAAGCCTGTAATGTAGGTATTGACGATCTGTACCGCATAGACGGGCCGCACACGGGTCATCATTTCGGCATCCCCGAACACGCTGCGGAAGATGTCGCTGATTTCCTTGCCGCGCTGGGGAATGCGCCGGAACTTCCACATTTCCTTGTTGTTCTTTTCGTCGTAATTGAGGCGCGACTTTGGATCGGTCTCCACTTCGCGTATGGCTGCAGCAAGATTCTCGCGGGTTTGCGCGAACATGCTGTTCCACACCTCGTTGCTGTATTCGACATAAATCTTCGTCTGTGCGGGCAGGCGCTCGCGCAGCAGGGTGGCGAGCTGGCGCACATAGTCGTCGTCGGCCTGACCGGGGATGTTGAGCCAAAGATCCTTGCCGGCCACGCGCGCCAGTTCGATGGCGTGCTCCCAGGGCACGCCCTTTTCTGAGGCGTAGTGCGTTGTGGCATCGGTAGCGCGCATTGACCAGTGCTTGACCGGATTGTTGTTGGTACGCAGCCAGTCCATCAGGCGCACCACCTTGAAGGGGGCGATATGTGCGATGAACTCGCGCGTAAACAGCGGCGGATTGGCAGCGTCATATCCGGGGCGAAGCACGCGCAGATCCTTGAGCGGTGCCCGGGTTTGGGTAAAGGACAGCGTGATCTGTTCGCACCGGTCGGGCACGTCGAGTGGGATGGTCGTGATGTCGCCGATCGGGTCGTAATGCGGTTCTCCCAGCAGCGCGGGGGAGGCGATGACTTTGACTTTTGCCTGGCCCTTGAAGCGAACGGTGTAACGCCCGCCGATGGACGATAGTCCGCCCTGGCTCGAGGTCAGCATGATGCCGAAATCGCCCACCGGCCAGCCATCCTCACCGAGCAACGCCTTTTCATCCCAGGGTTTGTCGGGTGTGCCAAAACGCCGTGCCTGATCCATCAGGTCGGCATACATCGGGGTGTTCGACCAGCTGAACACCGGGGGCAGGTTGACGCCGAGGCGGTTCTCGCCCTGAGCAAACTCCCGGTCGGCGGTGTCTAGTGCTAGTGCTGGCAAGGGCTTGACGGGCAGTGGCGGCTGGGCGGCCGTTTGTCCGGCGTTCAGTTCCCCGTCCGTACAACCACCCAGGCCGAGCAGGACGGTGAACAGGACGGCTAGCGTAAGTCGGTGGAGGCAGGAATCGGTCATGACGGATCTCAGTAAAGGACTTTGCGGAACGGCTGCGGTGGCGGAGCGGGTAGTGAATTGCCGGTAATGAGGCGCTCTTCGCGCAAGCGGTTCTTGATGCTTTCGCCCCAGCCAAGCAACAGGAACATCATCGGCTCGGTCTGCGACCCCATGTAAACGGTGGCGAAGGAGACAAAGGCGGCGAGATAGATTCCGGCAAAGGTGAAGCCGATCGGCGGTTCGCCGGGCGGGGCGCTCAGGCCGAAGCGTACCTGGGAGATGATGGCGGTGAGGAAGATGATGATGAACAGGATCGGGGCGAGGATCCCGTGCTGCAGCGCCATGCCGAGGAAGGCGTTATCGACCGACTCCATGCCCTTGATCTTCGGCCGGGTGGACAGGCCCCAGCCGGTCCACATCTTCTGGTACATGAACTCCTTGTAGCGCTCGACGAGTTCCTTGCGATACAACATCGTCTTGGCTTCGCCGCTGATCTCCTGCCCGTCCCTGGGCGTGGTGTAGGCATCGAGCGCCATCTTGCCGCCCCCCCCCGCGACGGCGAGCAGGATGAGGGCGACCCACAGCCAGCGCTTGCGGTTCTTGAAGTTGCCAACGGCCGTGAGCGTCGCCCCGGCAAAGGCACCGATCCAGGGGCCACGCGAGATGGTCATGATCGCCATGGCGATCAGCAGGATCGAGATTTTTTCGCTCAATGGAATGCGCATCCAGCGGGTGTGTTCGTCCAGCTTGCCAAGCCAGCCGCTCTGGGGCTTTTTCCATTCTCCCATCCAGGTGAGCCAGCGGTGCAGGCGATAGACAGCAACGATCATCACGCAGGCGAGAATCGGATGCTCGAACGGCCCGAAAGTGCGCGCCAGGCCGTAGCGCAAGGACATCGATGGGGTGACAGAGGGAAAAAACGGCATCAGCAACT
>CAJBAP010000156.1 GCA_903950295.1 uncultured Rhodocyclaceae bacterium | reverse complement strand
GTCACCCGGCCGAATCAAGCCTGGAGCACGGATATCACCCCTATCCGGCTGGCGCGCGGCTTTGCCACCCTGGTCGCGATCATCGACTGGGTCAGCCGCAAAGTCCTTAGCTGGCGGATCAGCAACAGCAGGGAAGCCGTGTTCTGCGTCGACTGTCTGGAGGACGCCTTACGCCACCATGGCAAACCGGCGATCTTCAACAGCGACCAAGGGTCGCAGTTCACCCGTGAAGCTTTCACCGGCGTACTGACGCGGAACGGCATTGCCCTCAGCAGGGAGGGTCGGGAACGAGCGTTCGACAACATCATCGTCGAACGACTCTGGCGCAGCGTCAAGCACGAGGACGTCTATCTGAAGGGCTACGCCTCGATGGGCGAGTTGATGCTCGGCCTGACGGAATACTTCGCCTTCTACAATGGCGAGCGTCCGCACCAGTCGCTGGGTCACCAGACGCCCGATGTCGTCTATCTAACATCGGTGCCATGATGCGAAAGCTGATTCATGTCGCCTTCGGCGTCCTAAAGTCCTGAAAACCATTCGATCCCGCCTTGCACGGCGCTTGACTTGGATAACAGTATCTACAAAATCAGACGATGGGTAGGTTCATTGCCGGAATTCGCCTAAACTCCGGTGAAGCACTATTCCACGCAGTTGGGCACGCCGTTGTGCCATTCCAGCAGGTGGAGCAGTGGCTATTCCGGCCAAAAGTGCGCCGGTTGTCGATAGGGTTCTACGACCTTCCAGGCGACGCCGCCAGCCTTCCTCCGCCCCTCTTCCGGTATCATTCGCCCTCGTTCCGGCCATCTACGCATGACTCTTTCCCTTTCCGAAGTTTTTTCCCCCGACGGTCCGCTGGCTGCCGGCATTCCCGGTTATCGGCTGCGCGCGCAGCAACTCGAGATGGCCGAGCGGATCGCGGCAGCGCTGGCCGAGAATCGGGTACTGGTCGCCGAGGCCGGCACCGGCACCGGCAAGACCTATGCCTATCTGGTGCCGGCACTGCTCTCAGGCGGCAAGGTGATCGTTTCTACCGGCACGAAGAATCTGCAGGATCAGCTCTTCTCGCGCGATATTCCGACCATCCGCAAGGTCTTGAAATCGCCGGTGAAGACGGCGCTGCTCAAGGGCCGTGCCAACTATCTGTGCCATTACCACATGGAACGTTCGTTGGCCGACGGGCGTTTTGTGTCGCGCGAGGATGCCGACCACGCGATGCGCATTGCGCGCTTCGCCAAGAAGACGCAGACCGGCGACAAGGCCGATTGTGGCGACGTTCCGGAGAATTCGCCGGTGTGGGGCATGGTCACCTCGACGCGCGACAATTGCCTCGGCCAGGACTGCCCGAACCACAAGGAATGCTTCGTTCTGGCGGCGCGGCGCGAGGCGCTGGCGGCCGACGTGGTGGTGGTCAATCACCATCTCTTCTTTGCCGACGTGATGCTGCGCGACGAGGGGACGGCCGAACTCTTGCCCGCGTGCAATGCGGTAATTTTCGACGAAGCGCACCAGTTGCCTGAGACTGCCAGCCTGTTCTTCGGGCAGAACGTGTCGACGACGCAACTGCTC
>CAJBAP010000155.1 GCA_903950295.1 uncultured Rhodocyclaceae bacterium | reverse complement strand
GGCTACGCCATCGTCCGCTGTGCGCTGGACATGGGGCTGCGTGCTGGAGAAATTGCTCATCTCATGATCAGCGACATCGACTGGATTGCAGGCACGGTGATGCTCCGGGGTACGAAGTCGCTGCGTCAGGACATCCTTCCGTTGCCGATGGAAACCGGGCAGGCTCTGGCCGACTATCTACAACATGAACGTCCACTCACCAGCAATCCAGCGGTCTTCGTCCGATGCTTGGGTGAGCACGATCAGCCCATTACGTCGACGGCAATTCAGAAGGTGATCAAACGAGCCTGCCGCCGAATTGGCCTGATGCATTTCAGCGCACATTCGCTGCGCCACACTCTGGCATGTCGCCTGGTCGAGAACGGCAGTTCGCTCAAGGAGGTGGCAGATGTACTGCGTCACCGTTCGCTGAACACGACGCTGATCTACGCCAAGCTCGACACGCCGAAACTGTCCGCCGTGCCGTTGCCATGGCCGAGGAGCGGATCATGAGCCGGCGCATCAGCCTGCAGGCAAGGATCGATGACTTTCTTGCCGAGCGCCGTCGCCTTGGATTTGAGTTGCGGTCGTGGGACACGTATCTGGCGGGATTCGCACGCCATGTATCCAGCCGACATCATCGAGGAGCGCTCACCGTCGAGATCATGACCGACTGGATACGCCAAGGTAAAGGTGGCAAGGGATCACCGGGAACCTGGGCGCGTCGCCTGGAGAAGCTGCGGTTATTTATCCGCTATCTGAAGCAGTTCGAACCGGATACCGAGATGCCGGACGAGTTTATCTTCGGTCCTGTACCCGGTCGGGTGGCGCCTCATATCTTCCATGAGGGCGAAATCATTGAGTTGCTGGCAGCGGCAGGCAAGCTCGGACCGCGCAACAGCTTGCGCCCAGCTACCTACGAGACGCTATTCGGTCTGATGGCATCGACCGGACTGCGTGTGTCCGAGGCCATTCACCTGCGCGATGCCGATGTCGATCTCAAACGCGGGAGGCTGACCATACGGCAAACCAAGTTTGCCAAGTCGCGTCAGTTGCCCATGCATCCGAGCACGGTGGAGGCGTTGGCGTGCTATCGGCGGAAGCGTGTGCAGTACGTTCCATCCACGCCGGATACGCCGTTTCTTGTCAGTAGTCGTGGCCGTCGCCTGGGGCTGTCGCTCGGCGATCGGCAAGCGCATCGCGTCTTCAATTCTCTGCGTCACAGGCTGGGTTGGGTCAATCGTGGCGCGCACGATGCGCCGCGCTTGCACGACCTGAGGCATACCTTTGCCGTCAGGCGCATGATGCTCTGGCATGCTGATGGCACCGATATTGAGCAGATGATGCTGGCGCTATCAACCTACATGGGCCATGCCAAGATTTGCTACACGTACTGGTACCTCACGGCCGTACCGGAACTGATGGCGCTTGCCGGCGGAAAGTTTGAACGCTTCGCTGATCTCGCGGGAGATTGCGATGAGTAAGATAAAGCAACCCAAGGCACCCCCCTCATTCGCCGCGCTCGTGCAAACCTACTTTGCCGAGTATCTGACCCAGCAGCGGGCACTCAGCCCGCAGACCATCGCCGCCTACCGGGACGCGTTCGTGCTGTTCCTCAACTTTGCCGAGTTGCACCTGGGTAAGTCACCCGCCGCCATGGCACTGGTAGACATTACGCCCACGCTGATCATGGCCTTCCTCGACCATCTGGAACGTCAGCGACACAATTCCGTGCGCAGCCGAAATGCTCGTCTGACGGCCCTGCGGTCGTTCTTGAAATTCGCTGCCCACCGGGATGTGTCGTCTCTGGGAATGATTGAGCGTGCGTTGGGCGTGCCTGTGAAACGCTTCGAACGCCCGATGTTCGAGTACATGTCACGCGAAGAGATGCTGGCCGTAATCGACATGCCCGATACAACCTGGGTGGGCCAGCGCGATCATGTGTTGTTCCTGCTGCTTTACAACACCGGAGCGCGTGTGTCGGAGATCATCGGCATCAAGGTCGGTGAGGTGGTGCTCGACGAGGGTGCCGCCTGCGTCCATCTGCATGGCAAGGGCCGCAAGCAGCGCAGCGTCCCGCTGTGGCACGCCACCATAAAAACACTCCGGGCCTGGTTGAAGTTGAATCCACAATTCGATGCGACATCTCCTCTGCTGCCGGCCCGCAACGGGGTTGCCATGTCGCGCTCAGCGGTCGCAAAGCGGCTGTCAGTGGCAGTGCATGCGGCGGCTACCAATTATCCCAATCTGACGAAAAAGCGGGTCTCCCCGCATACGATCCGCCACACCACGGCGATGCACCTGCTGCAAGCCGGCGTGGACATCAGCGTAATCGCACTCTGGCTCGGACATGAAAGCCCCGTAACCACCCATTGTTACGTCGAGGCCGATCTAACGATGAAGGAGCGCGCCTTGGCCAGGCTTCATGAACCGGATGCCAAAATCCAGCGCTACCGGGCACCAGACTCGCTGATCGACTTCCTGCACACGCTGTGATTATGCGGACAGCGAAACGTGCGCCCACCGCTTATCAACAGCGGTTGGCGCTCGGTTCGTATCCATATTCCACATAATCAACAGGTCAACATAAGTGCCCTTATGTGGAACTCCACATAAGGGCACACAGCAGCCCATTCATACTCATAAGTCGGTGCTGGCGGGACGGAAACCATAACACCGCCGTCCCGCCAGCGCCGACTTTTTTCAGGCGAACTCGACCAGTAGATCCTTGGCGTTGACGCTCTCGCCGTGGCGGGCATGAATGGCATGGACAACACCCTCGCGTTCGGCCGTGAGCATGGTCTCCATCTTCATCGCCTCGATCGACACCAGCGCATCCCCCTTCACCACCTTCTGCCCGACATGCGCGGCAACAGTGACGATGGTGCCAGGCATCGGCGCACCGAGATGCTTCGGATTCCCCTCCTCGGCCTTCGGCTTGGCCTTGATGCCGGCGAGACCGGCCTTGGCTACCCGGATCACACGTGACTGGCCGTTGAGTTCGAGGAAGACCTTGATCTGGCCTTCCTCATCCGGCCCGGCCGTACCCTGTTGCGAGACGATCAGGCTCTTGCCACGCTCGAGGTCGATGCTGATTTCCTCGCCGGTCTGCAAGCCATAGAAGAAAGCCGGCGTCGGCAGCATCGACACATCACCGTAATGGCTGCGGTGGGCGGCGTAGTCCTTGAAAACCTTCGGATACATCAAGTAAGAGGCGAGATCGGCGTCACCGATCTTGTGTCCGGTCGCGACCTCGGCTTCGGCGCGCTTCGCTTCCAGATCGACCGGTGGCAACGAATCGCCAGCACGGCCGACCAGTGGTGACTCGCCCTTCAGCACCTTCTTCTGCAACTCGGTGGGAAAGCCATCCGGCGGGAAACCCAGTTCGCCCCGCATCAGCGAAATCACTGAATCGGGAAAATCGATTTCGCGCGCAGGGTCGCGCACGTCGGCGGACTTGAGTCCGTTGGCGACCATGAACAGCGCCATGTCGCCGACCACCTTCGAGGTCGGCGTCACCTTGACGATGTCACCGAACAGCAGGTTGACATCGGCATAGGTCTGCGACACTTCGCTCCAGCGATGCTCGAGGCCCATGGCACGCGCCTGCTCACGCAGGTTGGTGTATTGGCCGCCCGGCATCTCGTGGCGGTAGACGTCGGCGGTGCCCGAACGAATGTCGGCCTCGAAGGGCGCGTACTGGCGACGCACGCCTTCCCAGTAGTGCGACAGACTTTGTATTGCGTCGAAATCGATGCCGGGATCGCGTTCCGAGCCGGCCAGCGCGGCGGCGATGGAGCCGAGGTTGGGTTGCGAGGTGAGGCCACTCATCGAGTCGAGTGCGCCATCGACGGCATCGCAACCGGCCTCGACGGCTGCCAGCACCGAGGCGGCAGCGATGCCACTGGTATCGTGGGTGTGGAAGTGCAGCGGCAACCCGACTTCCTGCTTGAGCGTGCGCACCAACTCGCGGATAGCGCGCGGCTTGCACACGCCGGCCATGTCCTTGATGGCGAGGATATGGGCACCAGCTTTCTCCAGTTGCTTGGCGAGGTCGACGTAATACTTCAAGTTGTACTTCGGTCGCGTGGTGTCGAAGATGTCGCCGGTGTAACAGATCGCCGCTTCACAGAGCGCACCAGATTCGATCACGGCATCCATCGCGACGCGCATGTTGTCGACCCAGTTGAGCGAATCGAAGACACGGAAGACATCAACCCCTTCCTTCGCCGCCTGCTGCACGAAGTAGCGCACGACGTTGTCGGAATAATTGGTGTAGCCG
>CAJBAP010000154.1 GCA_903950295.1 uncultured Rhodocyclaceae bacterium | reverse complement strand
GCGGCTCGATCCAGCCGATGCGCAACTGACAGCAACACAGGCTGAGGCCAATCGCACCCTCGCCGCCGCCGACCTCAAACGCACGCAGGAACTCAAGGCGAAGAATTTCATCAGCCAGGCCGCACTCGATGCGAAAGATACCGCTGCCAAGGCCGCTGAGGCGCAGTCGCAACTGGCAAACAACCAGTCGGCTTACACCACGCTAGTCGCCGATGCGGCGGGCGTGGTTGCCTCCGTACTGGCCGAACCGGGTCAGGTCGTGGCGGCAGGGCAAGGGGTTTTTCGTGTGGCGCGCGATGGGGAGCGCGAAGTGGCGATCAACATTCCCGAATCGCGCATGGCAGGATTAAAAGTCGGCGCTGGCGCGACGGCAGAGTTGTGGGCGGGCGAGAGTGGCAAGACCTACCAGGGCGTATTGCGCGAACTGGCGCCGATGGCCGACCCGGCCACCCGCACCTTTGCCGCACGTGTCTCACTCCTTGCTGCCGATGCCGCGGTAGCGCTGGGCATGACGGCAACGGTAAACTTCACGCAAGCCAGCGCGGCGAAGATCGTCGTGCCGCTGGCCGCGCTTTTGCAGTTGGGCAATGGGAATGCAGGCGCTGCCGTCTGGGTCATCGGCCAAGACAACACGGTGAGCCAGCGTGCAGTCGAGATTGAACGCTACGGCGACAACGGCGCCGTGCTGAGGGGCGGGTTGAACGCGGGCGAAACCATCGTCGCCGCTGGCGCCTTCAAGCTGGTGAATGGTGAAAAAGTGCGTGTCGTCGCCGAACCAGCGCAATGAAGCACATCAACCTCTCCGAATGGGCACTCGAACACCCGTCGATGGTGCTCTATCTCATCATCGTACTGATGGTCGGCGGCGTACTCTCCTTCTTCCAGCTCGGTCGTGCCGAAGACCCGGACTTCACCTTCAAGGTAATGGTGGTGCGCACGCAATGGCCGGGGGCGACGGCACGCGAAGTCGAGTCCGAACTGACCGAACGCATCGAAAAGAAGTTGCAGGAAACACCCTATGTCGACGTGCTCAAATCGGCTTCGCGCGCCGGCGAGTCGCTGGTATTCATCCAGCTCAAGGACTACACGCCCAAGACCGAGGTGCCCGAATCATGGCGGCAGGTGCGCAAAAAGCTCGACGACATCAAGCACCTACTGCCGGCGGGTGTGCAGGGGCCCTTCCCCAACGATGAATTCGGCGATGTCTACGTCAACATTTACGCGCTCTCCGGCGATGGCTACGACATGGGCACGCTGCGGCACGAGGCCGACCGCATCGCCCGCGAACTGCGCAGTGTGGATGACGTAAAAAAGGTCGACCTGCTGGGCGTACAGGACGAAAAGATCTACATCGAAGTCGCTCCCACCCGCTTGGCCAGCCTCGGCATCACGCCCGCGCAGATCGCGGCAGTACTGGCGCAGCAGAACGCCGTAACACCAGCGGGTTTTGTCGAAACGGCCAGTGACCGGGTGCGGTTGCGCGTTACCGGCGCCTTCGAAACGGTGGAAAAGATTCGCAACACCGATCTCGCCGTCGGCGGGAGGCACTTCCGGCTTGGCGATATCGCGACGGTAAAACGCGGACTGGCCGATCCGCCCAACCCGCGCCTGCGCGTGGATGGCAAGGACGCCATCGGTATCGCCGTGGTGATGGCAAAGGGTGGCAACGTCATCAAGCTCGGCGCCGATTTCAAAGCCGTTATCGAGCGTCTGGCGCGGGATCTGCCCGCCGGACTGGAGGTCACGACCGTGGCCGACCAACCCACCATCGTCAGCGTTTCGCTCAAGCTGTTTATGCAAAGCCTGGCCGAGGCCATCATCATCGTGCTGGCGGTGAGCTTCCTGTCGCTGGGGGTACGCACCGGCATGGTCGTGGCGTTGTCGATCCCACTGTTGCTGGCGATGACCTTTTTGCTGATGAAGGTGTTCGGTATCGACTTGCACCGGATTTCCCTCGGTGCACTGATCATTGCGCTGGGTCTGCTG
>CAJBAP010000153.1 GCA_903950295.1 uncultured Rhodocyclaceae bacterium | reverse complement strand
TTCTTTGAAAACATGGCAGTAGCCCGGTACAGGGAAAGGAAGCGGCGATTTTATCATGCGGCCACGCCGCGCCTGTCGGGCTTAAAGCTCGTCCCGGGAACCCAGGAGATGGCCACGTTCGGCCCAGGACAGCAGCGTCCAGCAACCATTCACGACCTCGATCCAGTTGATGGCGCAATTCGGGATGGCGAAGTCGCGTGGCGTCGTCAGGGGTTTTCCGGAAGCCTGCCGGTGCAGGATGTCGAGCACGCCGCCGTGGGTGAAGAGCACCACGGCTTCGCCGGGGTGACGCCGCACGATGTCGTCGCAGGTGCCGCAGATCCGCGCCGCCAGATCGAGCAGGCTTTCGCCGTCGGCGGGGGCAAAGCGCGGATCGCGCGCGTGGTGGCGGGCGTAGTCGTCGGGGTAGCGTGCTGCGGCTTCCTCGTAGGTCAAGCCTTGAAACACGCCATAGTGCCGTTCACGCAGACCGGGCGCGAGCTGTAAAGGTAAATGCGTCAGGTGGGCGGTGGCCTCGGCGGTCTGGTGTGCCCGGATCAGATCGCTGCTGTAAAGGGCGGCAAAGCCCTCGTCCATCAGGGCATTGCCGGTCGCCCGGGCCTGCGCATGGCCGACGGCCGAGAGCGGGATGTCGATCTGCCCCTGGAGGCGTTTGCCGGCATTCCATTCGGTTTCGCCGTGGCGCACCAGGCACAGACGGGTGGGACGTGACAGAGGAAAAACCGGCATCATCAGTGCCGTCCCGCTGGCGCCGACTTTTTCTGCTTCTCCTGCCTCTCCTGATCAAGTGCCTTCTGGTTCATGTAGTTCATAAAGGCCAGATCGGTGTAGCCGGAACTCCAGGCCTGATCCCGGAGGAACTGCGCCTGACTGGCGCGGATTTTTTTCCAGGCCGGATTCTTGCCGTCCAGTTCGGCATACAAGGCCATGGCCGTCTTGTGTGCCGCGTCCAGCACTGACTGGGGGAAGGGCATCAACTGCGCGCCGGCGGCAACCAATTCCCTGAGCGCCGGGGGATTGAAGGCGTCGTAGCGTGCCTGGATGCCGAGATGGGCCGTGGCGCTGGCTGCTTCGAGAATGGCCTTGTTGTCGTTCGTCAGCGAATCGTAGGCGCGCTGATTGACGTAGAGTGACAGCTGCGCGCCCCCCTTCCACCAACCGGGGTAGGCATAGTATTTGGCGACCCGGTCGAGGCCGAGCTTGAGGTCGTCGTGGGGGCCACTCCATTCGGCGGCGTCGATTCTGCCGCTTTCGAGCGCCTTGTAGATTTCGCCGGCCGGCAGGCTGCTGGGCAGCGCCCCGAGGCGTTTGAGCACCTGAGCACCCAGTCCGGTGATGCGTATCTTCAGGTTCTTGAAATCGGCCACCGAGCGGATCGGCTTGCGATACCAGCCGCCCATCTGAGCGCCGGTGTTGCCCATGGGAAAGTTGACGACGCCATGCCCATGATAGAACTCGCGCAACAGGTTGAGGCCGTTGCCTTCCTGCATCCAGGCATTCATCTGGTGCGCGTTCAGGCCGAAGGGAATGGCGTGATCAAGGGCGAAGGTCTCGTCCCGGTCCAGATAGTAGGACGCCGCCGTATGGCCGCACTCGATGGTGCCGCGCTGCACGCCATCCAGCACGCCGGAGGCGGCGGGCAGTTCGTTGGCATTGAAGATCGTGATTTCAAACTTGCCGCCCGACAATTCCTTGAGCGTCTGGGTGAACTCCTGTACGCCGTCATGCAGAATGTCCCGTACCTTGGGAAAGCGCGAGGCCAGCCGCCAGCGGATGGCCTGGCCAGCATGCACGGCCGGCGCCATCCCGGTGGCGAGGATGCCAGCGAGGCCGGCGGTACCGATGAATTTGCGTCGTTCCATGCGCAGCGGTCAGGGCAATAGGTTGGCTGAAGCAGTGTTTGAGAAGGTGCGTGGCGGCTTGCTGTCTTCCACAATCTTATGGCCAAAGTGGTGCCGAGTCATTATCATCCCGGCTTCAAGCAAAACAGCAAAACGGCAGGCACGGGCACCATTATGGCGCGTTGCCGCCGATCCCGGAGGAGAAAAGTCGATGAATTTCCTGTTGCAGTTCTCGCGGCTGGTCGATGCTTTGAATGAGCGTGTCGGCCGCGCCACGATCTGGCTGATCCTGATCGTCGTGATCATCAGCGCCGGCAATGCCGTGTCGCGCTTCGCCTTCAACCTGAGTTCGAATGCCATGCTCGAGATCCAGTGGTATCTGTTCTCGGCAGTCTTTCTCTTCAGCGCCGGCTATGTGCTCAAGCGCAACGAGCACATCCGCATCGACGTCGTTACCGGGCGCCTGTCCGAGCGCACCCAGAACTGGATCGACGTCTTCGGCTTCATCGTCTTTCTGTTGCCGATGGCACTCCTGATCGCCTACCTGTCGTGGCCGGTATTCATGAATGCCTGGACCACCGGTGAGGGCTCGCCCAGTCCCGGTGGCCTGATTCGCTGGCCGGTACGCATCCTGATGCCGATCGGTTTTGCCCTGCTGATCCTGCAAGGGCTGGCCGAACTCATCAAGCGTATTGCC
>CAJBAP010000152.1 GCA_903950295.1 uncultured Rhodocyclaceae bacterium | reverse complement strand
CAAACTGAACGTCCATGCTCTGGGCCAGGTGTTTACCCCCGACGCGATCGTCGAGCGCATGCTTGCCCTGCGCCAGCGGCGTGGACGCAGCCTCGATCCAGCCGCCGGTGATGGCGCCTTCAGTCGCCGTGTTAACGGCTGCGAGGCTATCGAGATCGATCCTGCCGTCGCGCCGGAAGGTGCGCGGGTGATGGACTTCTTTTCCCTGCCGCTGACTGAAAAATTTGATACGGTGATCGGCAACCCGCCTTACGTGCGCCAGCAGGATATTCCGCCAGAAACGTTGGCGCGACTTGACAGCACGTTGTTCGACGGCCGCAGCAACCTCTACCTTTACTTTATCGAAAAAGCCGTGCGTCACCTGCGCCACGGTGGCGAACTGGTTTTCATCGTGCCACGTGAACTCACCAAGCTGACTGCTGCCCGCAAGTTGAATTCTTTTTTGTTTGAAGAGGGTGACATCACCGATTTCATCGAAACCGGTGATGCGCGCATCTTTGGTTCGCACAACCCGAATTGCGCCATCTTCCGTTTCGAACGCGGCCGCCGTACCCGGCGTCTTAATGACGGGCGGCATTTTTCGCTGGTTGATGGGCAACTGATGTTCTTGCGCGGCAACTATCGCTTGCCCTTGTCAGAACTGTTCGACGTCAAGGTGGGTGCGGTTTCCGGGGCCGACGAGGTTTTCGAGCACCCGGAAGGCAATGCCGAATTCGTCTGCTCGAAAACGGTGGATGATGGTTCGACGCGGCGCATGATCTTCGGTTATCCACTGCCACAACTGCACCCTCAGCTCGAAGCGCACAAAGACAAGTTGCTTGCGCGGCGCGTACGCCCCTTCGATGAATCGAACTGGTGGCACTGGGGGCGTCTGCACCATCTGTCAGATGCGCCACGCATCTATGTGAATTGCAAAACCCGCCGGCCGCGCCCCTTTTTCCTTCACCACTGTAATAACTACGACGGCTCGGTGCTGGCGCTGTTCCCGAAGGTCACTGGCATGCATTTGCCTATCGTGACCGACATGCTCAACGATGCGGTGGATTGGGAGGAGCTCGGCTTCGTCTGCGACGGTCGTCATCTGTTTACCCAGCGCACCTTGCAAAACTGCCTGTTGCCACCAGCTTTCGAAAAGTTGCTCAAACCGGTGCGTACCACATGAAGATTCGTACCATCGCCCTGATCGGCAAGGACGCCAGTCCTGCAGTCGCCGACGCCCTCCTGACACTGCTGGACCACCTGCGTAACGTCAATGACGGGCAACTGACGGTCTGGGTCAAAGCCGAAACCGCTATGGCGCTTGGCGTACCCGAAGCTGCCGCAAGCTTCGAGAAAATTGCCGAGTTTGCCGATGTCGCCATTGTCATCGGCGGCGATGGCACCTTGCTTAGCGCCGCCCGGCGCCTGGCCGAACATGATGTACCGCTCGTCGGCATCAACCAGGGGCGCTTGGGCTTCATGACCGACATCGCCCGCGCCGACATGCTGACGGCGATCGATCGCCTGCTGGCCGGCGAATTCACCGAGGATCGGCGCCTGCTGCTCGATGCGCAGGTGTGGCGCGGTGGGCAGGAAGTGTTCCAGACTTTCGCGCTCAACGACGTCGTCGTCAACAAGGGCGACATGGGGCGCCTGATCGAAATTGAAGTACGCGTCGATGGCGAATTTCTCTATGTGCTGCGCGCCGACGGCATGATCGTCGCCACGCCTACTGGTTCGACTGCATATGCGCTCTCGGCCAACGGCCCCATTCTGCATCCGGCGGTGCCGGGCATCGCGCTCGTGCCGCTGTGCCCGCATGCGCTGACCTACCGCCCGATCACGATTTCCGACAATAGCCGTGTCGATTTGATGCTCGTCACGCCGCACGATGCCAGCGTGCATTTCGACGGCCAGAGCCATTTCGACGCCCAGGCGGGCGATACTGTGCGCATTGTCCGTTCGGTGCATGCCGTCACCCTCCTGCACCCGCCCGGCTATAGCTATTTCGCCATGCTGCGCGAGAAGCTGCACTGGAGCTCCGCTCCCCGTCACTAGTGCGCAATGGCCCCCCACGCTCATAAATTCATTTCGCTGCCCCCCACAAGGGGGCGTCGCCTCTCTTGGGGCGGTCCGACGAGAGGCTAGATCATGTTGCTGCGCCTTGTCATCCGCGACTTCGTCATCGTCGATCGGCTCGATCTCGAGTTTGCCGGCGGTTTTGGTGCGCTGACCGGGGAAACCGGCGCGGGCAAATCCATCCTCGTCGATGCCCTGTCGCTGGCGCTGGGTGAACGTGCCGATGCCGCAGTAGTGCGCATCGGCAGCGAAAAAGCCGAGGTTTCCGCCGAGTTTGATGTTGCTCCCGGCTCGGCGCTTGCCAACTGGCTGGCGGCCAACGATTTCGATACTGATACCTGCATCTTGCGGCGTGTCGTCGATGTCGGTGGCCGATCGCGTGCGTACCTGAATGGTGCGGCTGCGACGCTGGGCCAGCTACGCGAAGCGGCTGATTTTCTCGCCGATATTCATGGTCAGAATGCGCATCACTCGCTGTTGCGTACCGATGCCCAGCGTGCGCTGCTCGACGAGTATGCAGGCGCACATGTCGGTGCGCTGGTGCGTGAGGTGGGCGATCTGTATGCTGCCTGGAAAAAGCTGCGCGAGGCGCGCCAGGCTGCAGAGCAGGATGTAGCGGCCACGGCACGCGAACGCGAGTTGCTCGAATGGCAGGTCAAGGAACTTACTGCGCTCGCCTTCGACCCACAGCAATGGCAAGAGACCGAACACGAACAGCGCCGACTGGCTCACGCTGCCAGCCTGCTCGAAGCCAGCGATGCCGCGCTGGCCGTGCTCGACGATGGCGATGCCACAGCGCTTGAGGCCTTGCAACACGCGAGCGGACGATTGACCGAACTCACCACCTACGATGCGGCCATTGGCGATGCTGCCCAACTGTTCGAGAGTGCATTGATCCAACTTGAGGAAGCGGCGCTGGCGCTCCGGCGTTATCGTGACCGGCTCGATCTTGATCCCGCGCGTTTGAGCGAACTTGATGCCCGTATCGATGCCGTCACCCAGATGGCGCGCAAACATCGCACTACCGCCGAAGAGTTACCCGACGTGCTCGCCCGCCTGGTAGGGCGCTTGGCCGAACTGACGCTGGCTGCCGACCCGGAAGCCCTCGCCGCAAGAGAACGCCAGAGCGAGGCGGCTTACCGCGAGGTGGCGGAGCGCCTGAGCAAGGAGCGCATGCGTGCCGCAACAGTTTTGAGCGCAGCGGTCAGCGCTGCCATGCAGGAACTGGCGATGGTCGGTGGACGTTTCGAGGTGGCACTGACGTCACTTGCCGAGGGAGCTTCCTACGGACTCGAGGCCATTGAATTCCTGGTGACCGCCAATACCGGCCAGCCGTTACGACCACTGGCCAAGGTCGCCTCGGGCGGCGAACTCTCGCGTATTGGCCTCGCCCTGCAAGTTATCGCCAGCCAGTCGCACGCCGCAGGCACGCTGATCTTCGACGAAGTGGATGTCGGCATTGGCGGTCGTGTTGCCGAAATTGTCGGCCAGATGCTCAAGCAACTCGGCGCGGAGCGGCAGGTGCTGTGCGTCACCCACCTGCCGCAGGTTGCGGCGCGCGCTGACTGGCAGTGGTCGATCGCCAAGGAAACGCAGGGGGCGGGAACGGTGAGCCGTGTTACCCCCCTCGACGCCAGCGGCCGGATCGAGGAAGTTGCCCGCATGCTGGGTGGGGTCAAGATTACCGAAACCACGCGTCAGCATGCAAAAGAGATGCTCGGCCTATAGCCGGTAGATGCGGTCACAAGTAGATGTGACCAGATCAACAGTTGTGCGGTGGTGCTATGTCCTCTTGGCGAATCACAGATATGTTCATGAAAGGCATTTCAGTTGGGTGATTGACAGCCGATAAATCAGGGTATGCTGGTTTCGTCACCCTAACCAACAAGAAAATGTGCACTCCACGAGAGTCGACCGGGTTCACGCTTATCGAGCTTGTGGTCGTGATTACGATCATTGGAATTCTTGCTGCCATGGCATTACCGAGATTCATTAACGCTCAATCGGATGCGCGGGCTGCCAAACTGCAGGCAGCTTATGGTTCGTTTAACTCTACGGCTGCCATCATGCATGGGGCGGCCGTACCGCGACTTGGGCTGACAGCAAGCACTAATTGCTCAGTCAGCAACGGATTGGTACAGCCCCCCGTGCTTGATGCAGCCGGGAACGGCGACGTTTGCTCGGAATCTGGAAATGTCAGTATGACTAACGCCTACCCGACGGGAAGTTACGACGGCATCTTGTTGGCCGCAGGCCTGCAAGGCGCGGCGGGTATTCCGACTGCAGCCAGTATGCTTCTGGAGGGTTGGGTTGTTACGGTGGCGGGTGGTATGGTGACTGTTCAGCCCACGACAGCGCCCGCTCCCGTGACCTGCCAATTTACCTACACCTCGGCGGCCGTCGGGGCCAGTCCCAGCTTCGGCGCACCAGTTACCTCAGGATGCTAATCATGCAAAAAACACAGCAACGCGGCTTCACCCTAATTGAACTCGTGATCGTCATCACCATTATCGGCATTCTTGCGGCGTTCGCACTACCCCGGTTTGTCAATTCTCAATCCGATGCGCGGACTGCGAAATTGCAAGCAGCCTTTGGCGCGTTTAACTCTGCGGCGGGGATAGCCCATGGCGCAGCGTTACCTCGCTATGGACAAACCGCCGGAGTTGCCTGTGGTATTGCCAACGCATTGGTTAACCCTCCCGTTCTTTCTGCTGTTGGAACGGGCGACATTTGTACGGAGGCAGGCAACATCGCTATGACCAACGGTTACCCGGCGGGAGCATTTAACGGAATTGTGTTGGTCGCCGGTTTGCAACCTGCGGCAGGGGTACCTACCGCAGCCACCCTATTAACTGCGGGTTGGGTCGTGGCGGTTGCAGGTACTACGGTTACCGTGCAACCATCCAATGCGCCTACCCCGGGAACCTGCCAATTCACATACGCATCCGCCGCTGCAGGTCTCCAGCCGACGGTCGTCGCACCTGTGACTACTGGATGTTAGGTCTCCCAGTACTCTTGTTCCCTTTCGCCGTCCCGCCAGCGCCGACTTTTTACTTTGCCATCTTGCACTGGCCGACATAAGCGTCGGCGTGATCGGTGAAGATGGTGCCCATCAGTTTGTTGGTAATGCGGCCCTTTTCGTCCTGACGTACGAGGCGCAGGTAGTAGTCTTGCACGGGATAGTGGTTGGTGTTGAACTTGAACTTGCCGCGCACTGATGCGAACTTGGCGGCTTCGAGGGCCTTTCTCACCGCAGCCTTGTCGTCGAGCTTGCCCTTGGTCTGGCGCACGGCGGAATCCATCAACATGGCCGCGTCATAGCCCTGCGAGGCGTAAAGCGAGGGCAGGCGGCCATATTCCTTCTCGAAAGCGGCGGAGAATTTCTTGTTGGCGGCGTTGTCGAGGTCGTAGGCCCAGTGGCTTGAATTGAACAGGCCGAGCATCGGGGCACCGACGGCCTTGATGGTGTCTTCGTCAGCGGAGAATCCCGAGGTGATCAGACGGATGTCCTTGGAGAGACCAGCGGCGACGAACTGCTTGATGAAGTTGATACCCATGCCGCCCGGCAGGAAGAAAAATACGGCGTCGGGTTGAGCGGCGCGCGCCTGGGCGAGTTCGGCGGCGTAGTCGAGTTGGCCGAGCTTGGTGTACATCTCGTCGGCGACACTACCCTTGTAGTAGCGCTTGAAGCCGGT
>CAJBAP010000151.1 GCA_903950295.1 uncultured Rhodocyclaceae bacterium | reverse complement strand
CGCGATGCCGAAACCTTGCGCCAGGCCGATGAAGGTACCGTCTTGCGGGCAGCCGTCATCGGCCTGATGACCGACACCTCAGTAATCAAGATCAAGCTCTACAACCGGGAGGGCATGACGATTTTTTCCACCGACCCCAAACAGGTCGGCGAGAGCAAGAAAGGCAACCCGGGATTCCTGTCTGCTCTGGCGGGCACACCAATCAGTGAACTCACCCACCGCAATACCTTCGACAGCTTCGAGGGCACGCAATCCAATATCGACGTGGTTTTCAGTTATGTCCCGGTGACGAACCCCAAGGGTCAGATCGAAGGCGTATTCGAGCTCTATCACGATGTAACGGACGCCGTGCATGATATCAACCGCACCTTGTGGCAGCTGTCATTGACCGTGCTGGGCGTGCTGGCCACGCTGTTTTTCCTGCAACTCGTAGTCGTTCGCCGTGCTCAGGGCATTTTGCGCACGCAGAGCGTGGCGCTCGAAGAAGCCAACCGCGATCTCGACCAGCGCGTGCAGGAACGCACAATGGAACTCCAGGCCGAGGTCGCCGAGCGGCGCAATGCGGAACTGCGCCTCGACCATCTGGCGCACCACGACCCGCTGACCGGCCTGCCCAACCGGCTGATGTTCCGGAATCAGCTGAAAAAGAGTATCGGCCTCGCCGCCCGCGGCGAACGGCAGCTGGCGGTGCTGTTCATCGATCTCGATCGCTTCAAGGAGGTCAATGACACGCTCGGCCATGCCGTCGGCGACGAGTTGCTGGTGGCCGTCACGCAGCGACTGGAGGGACGCCTGCGCAGCGGCGATACCCTGGCGCGACTGGGCGGTGACGAGTTCATCTGCGTCACCGAGGACGTCAAGGACGCTCACGAGGTCAGCGCCGTCGCCGAGCAACTGATCGCGCTGCTCTCCCAGCCGTTCAACATCGTCGAACATGAAATTTATGTGGCGGCCAGCATCGGCATCTGCCTTTACCCAGCCGATGGCGAAGATGTCGATACACTCGTGCGCAACGCCGATACGGCCATGTATCAAGCCAAGGCGCACGGCCGCAGCCGCTGCCATTTCTACACGCCGGAGATGACCACCTACGCGCAGGAGCGCATCCGCCTCGAAGCCCTGCTGCGACGTGCCATCGAGGCCGACGAGTTGACCGTGCACTACCAGCTCAAGGTCGACATCGAAGGCCGGCCGACCGGCGCCGAGGCCCTGTTGCGCTGGAACAATGCCGAACTGGGCGCGATCTCGCCGGTACGCTTCATTCCGCTGGCCGAAGAGACGGGTTTCATCGTCGAGCTTGGCGAATGGGTATTGCGTCAAGCTTGCCAGCAAATGATGGCTTGGCGCGCCGCCGGCCTGGTCGTGCCGAAGGTGGCCGTCAATGTGTCGGTCAAGCAGCTTGAGCGCGGCGACATTGTCGAAACGGTGCGCGCCGTGCTCGACGCGACCGGACTTCCACCCGCCGCCCTGGAACTTGAAATCACCGAATCGGTGATCATGAACATCGAGGATGCCCTCGCCATCCTCAAACGGCTCCACCAACTGGGCGTGCATCTGGCCGTCGACGATTTTGGCACTGGCTATTCATCGCTGTCCTATCTCAAGCTGCTGCCGATCAACACCCTCAAGATCGACCGCTCCTTCGTCATCGGCATCGGTGGCAATGCGGGCGATGAAGCAATCATCCGCACCGTTATCGCGCTGGCCCGCAGCCTCAAGCTGAGCACGGTGGCCGAGGGCGTGGATAGCGCCCACCAGGTCGACTTCCTGCGCGCCCATGGCTGCAATGAGATTCAGGGCTTCTTCTTCGGCAAACCACAACCGGCCGACGAATTCGCGGCAGGCTGGCACCCTCAGGCAGGAAAATAAAGCTTGCCGTGCGGGCTCTCGACCACCCCGACCGGGTGCCGATAGAGTCGCGTCAGCACCTCGGCAGTCAGCATCTCCGCCACCGGACCAGCACACCATTCCCCGTCGCCAAACAGCAGCAACGCGTGCGTGCAATAGCGCGCCGCCAGGTTGACGTCGTGCAGGGTCATCACCAGCGAACGGCCATCCCAACCGATCAACAGGTCGAGCAGCGCAATCTGCTGGTGCATGTCGAGGTGCGAAGTCGGTTCGTCGAGCAGACACAACGGCACCTCTTGCGCCAGTAGCGCGGCCAGCGCCAAGCGCCGGCGTTCGCCACCGGAAAGCGTGGCGGCACGGCGGTCGGCAATCTCCGGTAATCCCACGGCAGCCAGGGCGGTATGCGCCAGCAGCCTGTCGCGCGCAGTTTCGGCCTGCCACCAGGCCAGATGCGGCAGGCGGCCGAGCAGCACGATTTCGAGTGCGGTCGCGGCGGGGTCGCTCAGATGAAAGCTGTCCTCCTGCACCATCATGCCCAGGCAACGCGCACGCGCCCGCGGCGCCAGCGCCGTCAGTGGCGCAGCATCGATCAGAACCTCGCCACCCTGTGGTGGACGCAGACCGGCCAGTGTCGACAGCAGCGTGGTCTTGCCGACACCATTGATGCCGAGAATCGCCCAGCGGCTGCCGGATTCGATATCGAGCCGCAGGTTATGGCAGACCTTGCGTCCGCCGATATCGACCGCGAGTTCGCGCGCCAGCAGTTTCATTTGCTGTCCCGCCATAGCAGCCAGAGAAATACCGGTGCGCCGATGGCGGCCGTGACGGCACCGACCGGCAGTTGCAGTGGTGCGGCAACCGTGCGCGCAGCGAGATCGGCGGCCAACAGCAAAGTACCGCCACCCAGCACGCAGGCCGGCAGCAGTACGCGATGACGCCTGAGACCAGCCAGTCGTAGCAAGTGCGGGGTCACCAGACCGACAAAACCAATGCTGCCGGCCGCCAGCACCGCCAGCGTGGTGATGGCGGCGGCCACCAGCAACGCAATCGCGCGCAAGCGGTCGACTGCAACGCCAAGGGAACGGGCCGAAAGTTCGCCTTGCACCAGTGCATCGAAGCCACGCGCCAGCGGCCAGATCAGCAGCAGGGCCAGCAGCGCGCCGCCCAGCGGCAACGCCGCAATACCCGGATCGATGCCCGACAGATCGCCCATCAGCCAGAAGATCATGCCGCGCAAGGGCGCATCGGGTGCCAACGCCAGCAGTAACGTCACCACCGCACCCCAGGCCGACGAAAGGATTACACCGGCCAACAACAACCGCTGCGGCCGCAGGCCACCACGCCAAGCCAGCAACAACAGCACGCCGAGTGAAGCCAGCGCACCCAGCAATCCTGCACCCGCCAGCCACACGCCCGAAACGCCCATCAGCATCGCCAGCAGCACCAGCGTGCCGGCACCACCCGAAATGCCAAGCACGAAGGGATCGGCCAGAGGGTTACGCAACAAGGCCTGTAACAGCGCCCCGGCCAGCGCCAGCAAAGCGCCGCAACCGAAGGCCGCCAGGGCACGCGGCAGACGCAGGGTAAGCACGACCTCGCGGTCGAGGCTGCCGTCGGCCATCAGGGCCTGCCAAGCCCGCACCGGTTCGATACCCTGAGTGCCGGTCGCCAGCGCCAGAGCAAAGCAGGCCAGACCGGTCAGCAACAGCAGGGGTAGAAAGATGGCGGGACGCATCGGCGCTCGATCAAGATAAAGCCGTGATTCTACGGGGAGCAGGGAATTCCCCGCGCTCAAATCCCATGGGCGGCATGGCCGCTACAATGTGGTATCGCCTTCAAGGTTCGTCCCATGTCACCCTTTCTGCGTCGTCTCGTCATCGCGCTCGCCATCCTTGCCGTCAGTGTTGCGGCCGGGTGGTGGTTTACCCGCCCCAAACCGATCCCGGTGCGCCTGCACGAAGTCGCCCAGGGTCGCGTCGAGGCGACGCTCGCCAACACGCGTGCCGGCACGATCGAGGCCTGTCAGCGTACCAAGCTGTCGACCATCATCGGTGGGCGCATCGAATATCTGGGCGTCAAGGAAGGCGACCGTGTCAAGAAGGGCCAGTTACTCCTCAAGCTTTGGAACGACGACCAGAAGGCACAGCAGGATCTGACCCAAACGCAGCTCGAACTTTCGCGCCGGCGCGTCATCGAAGCCTGCACCGTGGCCGCCAGCGCCCAGCGCGAAGCCGTGCGCAACGCCGACCTGCGCAAGCGCGGTTTCATTTCGGAATCGGCGGAAGACACCACCCGCACCAACGCCGCAGCCAAACTGGCCGCCTGTGAAACCGCCAAGGCCGACGTCGGCCAGTCACAAGCCCGCGTTGCCGCATCGCGCGTCGAACCAAAGCGCATCACCCTCATCGCACCCTTCGATGGCACGGTGGCCAAGATTGTCGGCGAAGTCGGCGAATATTCGACCCCCTCGCCACCCGGCGTGCCGACGCCGCCGGCCATCGACCTGATCGACGATTCCTGCCTTTATGTGAAGGCACCGATGGACGAGGTGGATGCGCCGAAAATCCACGCCGGCCAGACCGTGCGCATTCGCCTCGACGCCTATCCGAAACGGGATTTCCCGGGCAAGGTGAGGCGCGTCGCCCCCTATGTGACCGCGGTAGAAAAACAGTCGCGCACCGTCGATGTCGAAGTTGATTTCGCCACACCCGCCGAAGCGCAAGGTTTGCTCGTGGGCTATAGCGCCGACGTTGAAATACTGCTCGAAGAAAAAGCAGCTGTGCTGCGCATTCCGACCGCCGCCCTGCAGGAGGGCAACCGCGTGCTGCTGCTCGATACGGCCAGCAGCAAGTTGGTAGCGCGCCCGGTCAAGCCTGGTCTGGCCAACTGGGAGTTCACCGAAGTGCTGGAAGGTTTGGCCGCCGGTGACCGCATCGTCGTTTCACTTGAGAAAGAAGGCGTCAAGGCCGGCGCGCGCGTCGTCGAAGATAGCGCGACCGAGAAGAAGTAAATGCCGCTCATCGAACTAACCGGCATCGAGCGCGTCTTCAAGCTCGGCGACAGCGAGGTGCATGCCTTGCACGCGCTGGATCTCAGCTTTGACAGCGGCGAATACGTTGCGGTCATGGGGCCCTCGGGTTCAGGCAAATCAACCTTGCTCAACCTGCTCGGCCTGCTCGACCGTCCCGATGCCGGCACCTACCGGCTAGAGGGGCGTGACGTCACCACGCTCTCGGCCGACGAGCAGGCACGTGTACGGCGCGAGCGCATCGGCTTCGTCTTCCAGAGCTTTCACCTGGTGCCGCGCCTCACGGCGGCCGAAAATATCGCTCTGCCGCTGATGCTGGCGGGCATCGATCCGGCCGAGCGCAGCAAGCGCGTCGATAAGGCTTTACAGGATTTCGGCCTCGCCAATCGCGCCGACCACCGACCCGACCAGTTGTCTGGCGGCCAGCGCCAGCGCGTCGCCATCGCCCGCGCCACCATCATGCAGCCGGCGATGATTCTCGCCGACGAACCCACCGGCAACCTCGATCGCGCCACCGGCGAGGAAGTGGTGCGCCTGCTCGAGTCGCTGAATGCCGGCGGTGTCACGCTGGTGATGGTGACGCACGATGCCGCCCTCGGCGCACGCGCGCGTCGACAGGTAGCGATGGAGGATGGGCGCAAGGTCGGGGACGTGCAATGAAGCCCATCGACACTCTGCGTTTCGCCACGGGTGCTGCCACCGGCTACCCACTGCGTACCGCCTTGATGGTGCTGGCAATGAGCATCGGCGTCGCCGCCGTGGTGGTACTGACGGCACTCGGCGACGGCGCGCGTCTCTACGTGGTCAACGAATTCGCCTCGCTCGGCACCAACCTCGTCATCGTGCTGCCCGGGCGCTCCGAGACGGGGGGCTTCAATCCCGCCAATGCCATCACCGGCACACCGCGCGATCTCACCGTCGAAGATGCCCGCGCCCTCATGCGCGCACCTGCCGTGCTGCGTACCGCGCCCATCACCATCGGCACTTCGGAAGCTACCTACAACGGCAAGCTGCGCGATGTCACCATCGTCGGCGCCACGGCCGACTACCTGAAAGTTCGCCGCATGGATCTGGCGCAGGGCCGCTTTCTGCCCGAAGAGGATGCTGGCGGCACCGCCAACGTGGCGATCATCGGCGCCAAAATTCAGTCTGAACTGTTCGGCATCGAACCGGCGATCGGCCGCGTGCTGCGCGTCGGCGACCGGCGCTTTCGCGTCATCGGCGTGCTCGGCCAGAGCGGTCAGGGACTCGGCATGAATGCCGACGAGATCGTCATCCTGCCGGTCGCTGCGGCACAGGCGATGTTCAACACCAACACGCTGTTCCGCATTCTCGTCGAAGCAAAAAACCGCGGGCTGATCGAGGAAGCGAAAACCCAGTCGCTGGAAATCCTCAAGGCGCGTCATGACGACGAGGAGGATGTCACGGTCATTACGCAGGATTCCATACTCGCCACCTTCGACCGCATTCTCGGCACGCTGACCTACGGCGTTGCCGGCATCGCCGCCGTCAGTCTCGCCGTGGCGGGCATTCTCGTCATGAACGTGATGCTCGTCGCCGTCACCCAGCGCACCGGAGAAATCGGCCTGCTGAAAGCGCTTGGCGCCCCCGGCGCGACGATTCGCAATGCCTTCCTCGCCGAGGCAGCGCTGCTTTCCGCCACCGGGGCACTGGTTGGTTATCTCCTGGGGCAAGCCGGCGCCTTCGCGCTACGCATCGCCATGCCCACCCTGCCCGCTTGGCCGCCGGATTGGGCCGTGATCGCCGCCCTGGCCACCGCGCTCGGTACCGGGCTGTTGTTCGGCGTGATGCCGGCGCGGCGCGCGGCGCAACTCGACCCGGTGCAAGCCCTGTCGAAACGATGATCGCCAGCGACCTCTTCACCCTCTCCACCCGCGCCCTGACGGCGCACCGGCTGCGCAGCTTCTTGACGTTGCTCGGCATCGCCGTCGGCATCGCGGCGGTGATCCTCCTCACCAGCATAGGCGAGGGCGTGCATCGTTTCGTACTGGCCGAATTCACCCAGTTCGGCACCAACGTCATCGAAATCGCACCCGGCAAGACCAAGGCCAGTGGCGGGCCGGGCGGATTGCAGACCACCGTGCGCCTGCTCACCCTCGACGACGCACGCGCGCTGGAACGCGTGCCAGGCATTCGCGCCGTAACGCCGATTGTCTGGGGCAACTCCGAGGTATCCGCCAATGGCCGCCTGCGGCGCACCACCGTTCAGGGCGTCGGCCCGGAGATGCGCGAGATCACCAAGATGACGGTGCAAAGCGGCAATTTCCTGCCCGATGAAAGTTTCGATCACGCACGGCCGCTGGCGGTACTCGGGCCGAAGCTGAAACAGGAACTGTTCGGCAGCGCGTCGGCACTCGGCCAGCGCCTGCGCATCGGCGGCATGCAGTTTCGCATCATCGGCGTGATGGCGCCGAAGGGTCAGTTTCTCGGCATGGATCTCGACGACACGATCTTCATCCCCACCGCGCGCGCGCTGGAGCTTTATAACCGGGAGGGGCTGATGCGCATCAACCTCACCTACCGCGACGGGCTGACTTCCGGCGAAGTGGCGGAAGCCGTAAAGTCGGCGCTGGCGGGACGGCACGGCCGCGAGGATTTCACCCTGACCACGCAGGAAGACATGCTGCGCACGCTGTCGAAAATCCTCAACGTGCTGACGGCCGCGGTCGGCGCGCTGGGCGGCATCTCCCTTTTAGTTGGTGGCGTCGGCATCGTCACCATCATGACCATCGCCGTTACCGAGCGCACCAACGAGATCGGTTTGTTGAAGGCGCTCGGCGCGCGCGAACGCACCATCCTCGGCATCTTCCTCGGTGAGGCAGTCGCGCTGTCAGCCGTGGGTGGCGCGTTTGGCCTGCTTCTCGGCATCGGCGTGGCGCAGTTGCTGCGCCTGGCTATCCCGGCCCTGCCGGTGCAAACCCCGCTGAGTTTCGTCGTGCTCGCCGAAGTCGTCGCTGTCGTTATCGGGCTGGCCGCCGGCGTGCTGCCGGCACGCAATGCGGCGCGGCTTGATCCGGTGGAGGCGCTACGTGCGGAGTGAGCGCAGCAACGCAGCCGTCACACAAAAGTAGCTGGCGATACCCCAAAGCGCTCACTGAGCGCACGAACCTGACGAATATTGAGATCACGCTTTCCCGCCAGGATTTCGGATACCACGCCTTGGCTGCCAATCTCATGCATATCGGCTTGCTTGAGGCCATGTTGTTCCATCAAGAATTTCAACGCCTGAATGCCCGTGCCCTCAACGGCATCAGCTTTAGCTGAGCCGAGAACAACCTGCGTGCGCATATTGAACATCAGGCCTGCGAGATGCGTGGTTTGCTGATCAGACTTTAAAGTAGGGCGATTGCTGCTTGGCGGCACCCAGGATATGGCCGACCCACCACAGCGCAAGGAATCGCTGCAGCTCTATTTTGTCGAAGTTTTCCGTCGTGGCGATCTCCGCAGCAAGGTATTCGTATTCCTCAATCTCGCAGCGGTAGTCTTCTAACTCCGGATAGGCGGAGGCGACGAGCAGGGCTTCTTCGGCGGCGAAGTGCTCGTGTGCCATGGTCATTGTCCGCTCGAAGGCTTGCCTGAATTCAGGGTCAGCGCTGCTGTTGCCGCCATCGGTCGCGCACAGGTCGGCCAGGACATTGCATTGCGCCAGGAGTTGGCGATGCTGCTCATCCAGGATCTCGTGGCCAACGGCGAAATGTGTGCCCCATTGCACGCGATTGGGCGTCATGGTGTGTTCCTATTGTTCAGAAACCGAGTGATTCGACGACGACGACGAGGTCGACGAAGCTGGCCGCTTCGAGTTTCTGCTTCAGTGCAGTCTTGTCGAGGCCTTCGCATTCGAATCGGGTGAGTCCGACTTCGAAGGGGAGTTCTTCGATTTCCAGTGCGGACATGAAGCCGATGTTGCAGATATGGGCGATGCACTGGCGTTCTGGTTCTGTCAGGGCCAAACCGTGGCGCCGCTGGATTTCCAGATAGCGCTCTGCGGTGCGGTTGAGCCTGCCGCTGATTTCCATGGTGTTCTTCAGGCCGTCGGTAAGAATCGCCAGCGGCGGGCCGAAGAAAACTGGTGTTTTGCCTACGTTGCGGGTTTTTTCATCCCGCGTCAGTGCCGGGGCGACCCACGTGGGGTCGCCCCGGATTGGAGCGGGTTTTTCAGTTGAATCGGGCATCAATGGTTCGGAACCGGATGCACTTTTTCGTGATCGGCATTCGCCATGCCCCTCGGCAACTGCGGCGACGGCTCGGGTTGCAACTGGATGAAGCCCCTATTACGGAGACCATCCTGAACGTTGTGCGGATTGTGGCACTCCGTACAGGTGAACCAGCGCTTCTTGCCGGTGCTGGCGAACTCGCCGATGCGCTTGCCGTGGATACCGTCACGCCAGTCGCGCAGCTTGTCGCCATGACATTTGCCACAGAGCAATTGAGGTTGGTCGAAGCTGACCGGATCGCCGAAGTTGTCGATCAACATGTTGCGTTTGGTTGCGTGGTGGCAATCGAGACACCAGATGCGTTCGCGGCCATGCTGAAAGTTCGCGAGATCCGGAACCATGGCAGCCATGGTCGGGATCGGCGTAGGCTTCTTGTCCTTCGGCAGGGTCGGCGGCGTAAATTTCGGACCAACGCCGTTATGGCAAGCCGTGCCGCACAAGGGCATCAACCCCAGCTTCTCCGTGCGCGGCTTGACGAGGGCGTGCCCTTCCGGGATCTTGTCGAGCAGGGGCATCTTGCCCATCGGCACGGTGCCATCAAACGGATCGCCGTACCAGAGTGCCGCGCCGGTGGTGGGCGAGCACTTGACGTTGGGCCAGCCGGGCTTGATGTCGCGCTGAGTGACTTCCGATGCGCCCTTGCGGCTCTCGAAACAGACCAACGGTTCCTGGACTGCGGCCGCCGGTTGCTCGGCCGCGTTTTCTGCGGCTATGACGGTGTAAAGCCCGCCGGCACAGAGGGTGAGAACCGTCGCGAAGGTGGCTAGTTTTTTCATGATCGTGGCCTCACTTCGTCGCAACGGCCTTGGCGCCGCCGTATTTGATCTCGCCCAGCAGGATGCCGATGGCACCCTTGAGCAGGATGGTCAGGATGAAGAAGCCGAAGGCCCAGATGCCGAGGGTCAGCAGCACTTCGACGAAGCTCGGGTAGTACTCGGTGACCTCGCCGATCGGGGTCGGGATGAAGCCGGGGACGATGAGGCCCATGCCTTTCTCGATCCAGATGCCGGCGAAGGCCATGGTGCAGGGGATCTTCAGCAGTTTGAAGTCGTTGCGGAAACGCGGGATCAGGAACAAGATGAAAGCGCCGATCATCAGCACCACCGCACCCCAGAACCACGGCACCAGCTTGGTCAGCCCATGCAGGCCGAACATCAGGTAATAGAGGCCATTGGCATGCTCGGTACGGGCGTAGAGTTCGACCACGACTTCTGAAAGCGTCAGGAAGATGGCGATGCCAAGACACCAAGTAACGATAGCCGTCAGCAACTTGATCGCACTGTCATCGACCCAGAACTTGGTGTTGTTGCGGACGATCAGGAAGATCAGGATGATCAGTGCCGGACCGGCGGCAAACGCCGTCGAGATGAAGCGGATCGGCATCATGCTGTGGTGCCACATCGGACGCGACGGCATGGTCGAGATCAGGAAGGCCGTGACGGTGTGGATCGACAGCGCCCAGACGATCGCGACAAACACCAGCGGGATGAACCATTTCCGGTTGATTGGGTTGCCGGTGTACTTGCACCACAGGTAGTAGAAGCCGCAAATGGCGTTGAGGATCAGGTAGCCGTTGAGGACCATCACATCCCAGCCCAGCATCGAGGAGAAGCTGTAAATGCCCCAGGGTGGGACCATGTGCCAGAGGCGATCGGGCCGACCCATGTGGGCAAACACGAACATCATCACCATGATCACGGCGGTGATCGCCAGCATCTCGCCCAGCACGGCCACCTTGTGCATGCCCTCGTGGTGATAGGCGTAGGCCGGGAAGACGATGGTTACCGCCCCGGCGGCCACGCCGACGAGGAAGACCAGGTTGGCGAAGTACAGGCCATCGTGGATCTGGCTGGTCATGCCGGTGACGATCAGGCCATCGGTATTCTGCAGGTAGAAGACATACAGCATGCCGGCGATGAACACAGCAAGCGAGCCCATCCAGGCATAGAACTTGGTGCCGCCCTTGAGAATGTAACGCGTGTAGTCGGTAGTGAAGCTGATCAGTTGTTGCATGGTCCGCTCCTCAATCGTAGAAGTAGAAGAATTTCGGGAAGGTATTGAGCTCCGCCTTGAGACGGAACACGTTCTTCCGCGCCAGGATCTTGCTCACTTCGCTTTCCGGATCGAGCAGGTTGCCAAACTTGCGGGCACCCACCGGGCAGACTTCGACACAGGCCGGATAGCGACCGTGGCGGCTGCGCTGCAGGCACCAGTGGCACTTCTCGACGACGCCGCGCATGCGCGGCCGGTTGCCCAGGTAGTGCGTCACCGGATTCATTTCTTCCTTCGGCAGCACTGGGTTGGTGACGTTCAGACGGCGTGCCCAGTAGGGGCAGGCGCCCATGCACATGCGACAGCCGATGCACCAGTTGTAGTCGATGACGACCACGCCGTCCGGCTCGCGGTAAGTGGTGCGCACTGGGCAAACCTTGACGCAAGGCGGCTTTTCGCACTGCATGCAGGCGATCGGCATGTAGTTGGCATCCTCCTCCGGCACCTTTTCCGGGTTGTAGTGGTACTGGCCTTCGAGCACTTGTCCGGCCGGGGTATAGGCGTTGCCCCCGACCTGAATGCCCAATCCCTCCGGGTAGCCATGATTCATCTTCTCGGCTTCGAACTTGCCGCGCTCCATGCGCAGCACCTGGATCCATTCGATCTTCTCGCCGGGGCGACCTTTGCCGCGCGTCTGGTTATTCTCGGCGACGCAGGCATGCACGCAGCGGCGACAGCCGATGCATTTGCGAATATTGAGGGCGTAGCCCATCAGCACGCCGGGCGTGGCCTCGGTGGTATCGACCGTCACCTGCTTGCCGTATTCGCCGGAATAGCGCCGCTCGAGCCGCGCCTTGGCCTCAGCCTTTTCTTCCGCGGTCATCAGACGGTAGTTTTTCTGGAAATGCTCGGCCCACTCGACGGCCGCATGGGCATCGTCCGACTGGGCCATCAGCGCTGCGGTACCCATCAGCGACGACATGCTGAGCATGCCGCCCGCCTTGAGAAAGTCTCGACGTGTTGTTTTCAGAACTGCCTGGGTGGGGTCCGCCGATGCCGGATGCGCCGGACATACGGATGCGGACTGCTTGCCCGGATCGGCAGAGATTTTCTCGTTGTTGGCCACAGTCGTTCTCCTGGATGGATATTGGGTCGTTTCTAGGCTGCGCAGGCGGCCCGAAAGACTTAACGGTGGATGCTGCCATACCTGAACAACGCAACCGTTGACCGAAATCAAAACATGCCGTTCAACCTGTGATTATCTTGACCAAGCTGAATCATCCTCTAACTTGAGATCACAATTTAGTTGGCGATATGGTGCCATCGAGCTTCTCTGTGTTGCTTTTTTGTGCTGAACTCGCGGTCGGCAGAGCATCGCCCACACAGGATCATCTGGAGACTGCAGGTATTGCAAGCTGCTATCACTTTATAGGGTATGGAATATGAATAAGTCCTTCTGTATGGTTGCTGTGAGTTCTGTTCTTGTGATCATGACAAGCAGCGCTTTTGCGGCAAAAGATCGGACCGGTGCCGAGGTGGTCAAAGCAGTCTGCTCTACGTGCCATGAAGCAGGTGTAGACGGTGCTCCCAAGATCGGTGATCTTGCGGCTTGGGGCCCAAGGATGTCGCAAGGTATCAAAACACTGACGACCCATGCCGTTCAGGGTTACCGTGGCATGCCTGCTCATGGCGGCGAGATAAAGGCGACCGACATTGAGCTTACCCGGGCCATCATTTACATGATCACTCCCAAGAGTGCGGCTAGTGACGGGATGAATACCTCAATGGCCATTCCAAAATTCAGTGGCAAGGATTTGTATACCAAGCGTTGCCAGGAATGTCATGCGAAGGGCAAGGAAGGTGCCCCCCAAACCGGTGATGCCCAAGCGTGGGGGGTGCGGATGGAAAAGGGGCTGGATGGTCTGACTGCCAGCGCTGTCAACGGCCACAACAAGATGCCGTCTCGGGGTGGTCTGGCCACGATCAGCGACGCAGAAGTTAAATTGGCGATTGAATACATGATTTCGAAAGCTTCAACGTCATTCGCAAAACAACAGGCGAAACCTCAACCCTGATCCCTTCGTTCTGCAACCCCTCGGGTTTCTTGCTTCGATTCGTCTTCACGGTGGCGTTATCGAGTTTCGCTTCTGGCCGACTATTCGATTGGGCCAGCTTCGCATAATCTACACTTCAGTGTGGCTGCTTGAGCCCCGAGAAAGGCTTCAGCCATAAGGGTGGCGGCGGGTAACCAACTCATGCTGATTGAGTCAGGTCGTAGGTTCGGGGTCGACATTGGCCGAGTCCGAAAATACACCCCCCCAAAGTTCTCTTCCAGATAGCGGCCGTTGAATTCGCGGTTTGCTGAGCCAGTCGGTGGTTACCGCCGCATAAGCCAAGTTCAGGCCAATCTGAGCCGGTACAATTTACGAACATGACCGCGCTATCCAAACTCCATGCCGATATTGACGCACGCGTACAGACCATCCGGGGAAGTCGTCCCGACTGGTTGTGCGTAAAGGGGTGCGACAGCTGTTGCCGGCGACTCGCCGAAGTACCTCAACTGACTGGAGCCGAATGGGGCTTGTTGCGGGAGGGACTGGCCGCGTTGCCGCCAGAACGTTTGCGCGCGGTAAGCCGCTCTATGGCCGTCCTAGCCAGCCAGCCGACGCGCCCCATCGTTTGCCCATTGTTGGACCAACCTACCGGCGCCTGCATGGTCTATGTTCAGCGTCCAGCGGCCTGTCGTACCTACGGCTTCTATGTGCAGCGCGAGCTGGGGCTTTATTGCCAAGACATCGAATCCCGCGTAGCCGACGGTAGCTTGGCCGACGTGGTGTGGGGCAACCACGATGCCATTGATCACCGGCTTGGCGGGTTGGGAGAGACTCAGGTGCTGACCGAGTGGTTCGAGCGCTGGGAGAACGAAAAAATAAGTGGCTGGAAACCGGGGCAGGTGAATAGCATCACTCCCCCACAGAGCATAAGGATAGGCGTAATGGAGGTTGTAGCGGTCATTGACTTTGAAACGACAGGGTTGTCGCCAGACCATGGCGATCGCGCGACGAAGTTCGCCGTTGGACGCTTACATTTTTCAGAGATGAAATTTCCATTCAAAGCGGGCCCTGCAGAAAAAGTCGGCGCTGGCGGGACGGCATAAAAAAGGCAGCCCGTTGTCAGGCTGCCTTTTTTGTTGAGCAGATACGTCGCTTATTTTGCTTCGGAACCGACTTCCTTGAGCAAGTAGGCAATCACTGCCTTGAGTTCGTTGTCGGTCAAATCGGCGAGGCCACCGCGCGCCGGCATGTTGCCGTGACCGCGAATGACGGTCTTGGTTACTGCATCGAGACCCTTGGAACCGCGCTGGCGCCAGGCTGCCTTGTCGGAAAGTTTCGGCGCACCCTTTTCACCGGTTTCATGACACTTGAAGCAGGTCGCCTTGGCGATCTCTTCGGGATTTTTGTCGCTTGCCGCCGGCTTGCTGCCAGCCGCAGGTTCCTTGAAGTTGGAGCCCGACTTGTTCGTCATATAAACGATGGCGCGGGTCAGTTCTTCATCAGTGGCATCGGAACCACCTTTGGGTGGCATGGCGTTCTTGCCTGCCTTGGCGGTTTTCACCAACACATCGAGACCGACGCCAATACGCGGTGCCCAGGCTGCCTTGTCACCGGTCTTGGGGGCACCCGCAACGCCGGCTTCGTGGCAAGCACTGCACACTGCCTTGTAAAGTTCCTCACCAGAGCGGCTACCCGTTGCGGCACCGGTACCCGTAGCACCCGGTGCCAGTTTTACTTTGGCCACCGGAAGAATGCGTTCGTTCGCAGCCTCAACATCGGCATCTTTTGGGCGATTGCCCATGGACATCACCATTGCCGGCATCAATGCGATCAGGCCAGTCAAGGCCAGCAGGCGCGGAAGTTTTTTGTTCATCTATGTCCCCTCGTTAGATTTTAGCTTGGGTCGTCCCTCTTTCGACCGAGCAGGATACTTTCAGAAACTTACACCAATCACGTCAATTTGTACTGGCGCGCCCGAAACGATTCGAACGTTCGACCCCTGCCTTCGGAGGGCAGTACTCTATCCAGCTGAGCTACGGGCGCGCGATAAGAGCAGGGCTCATTCTACCGCGCTTACAAGCCTCTGGCCCAGGCTGGCCGTAGCGGGGCGGTTTGCGGATGGGCAATGGCGGCGCGTACCTGATCGAGCAGCCGGGCCTTGTCTGCGCCGAGCGTACCCTTGAGGATGAGCCAGTTTGATGCATGGTCGCTGCGAAATACTGTGCGTTGCAGATCGAGACCGGTGAGAAAGCATTCCATTTCGACGAACAATTCCTGTTGCGAGAGGGGTTCCCAACCCGCGAAACCGGCACGCAGACGATCCTCACCCTTCGGGAAGCTGGCGACCAGTGTCGCCAGGTACTCAGGTTGAGTGGCATTGATGAGACGCGCGGAGTTTTCGGCATGCTGCTGCCAGAGCGTGCGGCCACCGAGACCATTGAGAATCATCACGGAGCGGGTAATGCCGGCGGTGCCAAGTTTCAGCAGGGCGTCACAGGTGGTCTCGAACGTTTCGCCCTTGCAGACGTGCCCCAGTACTTTGTCATCGCCGGATTCAGCGCCGACATAAACAATTTTTAGACCGGCATCGGCCAGTTCCTTGACTTCATCGACAGACTTCTTGCGCAGGTTGCGTGGCAGGCAATAGCTGGACACACGGCGTACGCCCGGCAGGTGCGTCCGAATGGCCGTCAGCACATTCAACAAGCGGCGGGTGGGCAGGACCAGCGCATCGCCATCGGCAAGAAAGACCCGGCGCACCTCCGTCCCGAAGCGTTCGCCGCAACGTTGGATGCTCGCCAAAACCTCAGCCTCGTCCCGTGCCCGAAATTTCTTCTGTGGGTCCGAGTACATCTCGCAGAACGTGCACTGATTCCACGAGCAGCCGTCGGTGACGGGCAGGATCAGCGAGTCGGCCTCACTCGGCGGGCGGAAGACCGGGTCGACATAGCGGATGGGGAAGGTGGAATACATGCGAAAAGGTGGCAGTTCGACAGCCGCCATTATGAATCAGTGCCAATCCCCCGATGCTAGGATGCCCCGCACATCAATTTCCTCGTAGCCATCACCCCATCCATGCCCCTCTGGCTTGCCGCTCTCTTTACTCGTCGCATGCTGATTTGCGTATTTACCGGCTTTGCCTCCGGCATGCCGCTATATCTGCTGCTCAATCTGGTGCCCGCCTGGCTGCGCACCGAAGGCGTCAGCCTCAAGGCCATCGGCCTGTTTGCGCTGATCCAGTTTCCCTACACCTGGAAATTTCTCTGGTCGCCATTGCTCGATCGCTTTGCCTTGCCCATATTGGCATTGGGGCGTCGGCGCGGCTGGATTCTGCTGACCCAGGTTGCACTCATGATCATCATTGCCCTGCTAGGGCGTCTGTCACCGGCGACGGATATGGGTACGATCGTCTGGTTGGCGGTTTTTCTGGCTTTTCTCTCGGCCACGGCCGATATCGCGCTCGATGCCTACCGGCGCGAACTGCTTGCCGATCATGAGCTCGGATTGGGCAACTCGGTGCATGTGAATGCCTATCGTATCGCCGGGCTGGTACCGGGTTCACTGTCGCTGATTCTTGCCGACCGTCTGCCCTGGGACATGGTCTTCCTGATAACCGCCGTGTTCATGCTGCCGGGCATGGCCATGGCGCTGCTGGTCAAGGAACCGGCGATTGCCGGTGGTGCGCCAAAAACCCTGCGCCAGGCCGTGGTCGAACCTTTCCGCGAATTCATCGACCGTGCCGGCCTGCGGGAAGCGCTGTTGATCCTCGCCTTTATATTTCTCTACAAACTTGGTGATTCGATGTGTACCGCTCTTGCCACACCCTTCTATCTGGACATGGGTTACGCCAAGTCGGATATTGGTCTGGTGGCCAAGCATGCCGGATTATGGCCGGCGGTGATCGGTGGTCTGCTGGGTGGTTTGTGGATGGTCAATCTCGGTATCAACCGCGCACTGTGGCTGTTCGGCGTCGTGCAGGTGGTGTCGATCTTCGGTTTCGCCTGGCTGGCAGCGATCGGGCCGCAAGCCAGCATTGACCCCCCGGCGCTGGCCCGGCTGGCGTTCGTGATTGGCTTCGAGGCGCTCGGTGTTGGACTCGGCACGGCCGCCTTCGTCGCCTATATTGCGCGCACCACTCACCCCCTCTACACCGCCACGCAATATGCCCTGTTCTCCAGTCTTGCTGCCGTGCCACGCACTTTCGTCAACGCCACTACCGGGTGGCTGGTCGAATGGATGGGCTGGATGACCTTCTTTCTGTTGTGTGTTTTGCTCGCTTTGCCGGGTATGGCACTGTTGGTCAAGGTGGCACCGTGGCGCGCGAACCACAGCCCGTCACCGCTACTCGAAAAATAAGCAGGCCTTTCAACTTTTTTCGTCCGGCGTCGTTAAGGTGAACACGTCGCTTCGATTTGGCGGGGAGACTTCACCATGGTGATAGTGATGGACATGAGCACGGGCAAAATTGACAAGCTGCACAATGCGGAGGCTGCCGCCGAGGAATTTGGCGAGTTCGTCGACGAAGTACTCAATGCCGGCTGGTTGCCACCCGCCCCGCGCCTCGAAATACATGAGCACCCCGTGAAGAAGACGGCCCCTGCGGTTGATGCCGACGAATTCTTGCGCACGCTCTATCGCAATCAGGAATAAGCCGACGCTGCGCCATAGCGCACAAGATCCGACGCCCCCTGTTAAAATTTGCGCCACAGCATAAGGGGGAGTTTTCCGGTGGGCGGTGCAGATAAAGACAAGCGGTCACAGTTGCTGGCGGAGATCGAGGAATTTTCCCGCAACGGCCCGCGCCCCAATGCCGAACCCGCCAAGCCCGAATTGCATCGGGAGACTCTGGCTTTCCCCGATCTCGCCAAGTCTGGAGCGCAGCCGGAAAAATCACCGCAGCATGCTGCCGTCACGCCGACCCCGACCCTTGAAGTACCTTCCAGCCTCGGTGGCCCGGCTGCCAATAGCCTGTTGGCACGGCTCAAGGAGCAGGTACAAACGCTGCAGCAGGATGCTGTCCAGCGTGGTGCGGAACTGGAAGGGTGCGCCCAGCGCTTGAGTGTCAGCCTCGGTGCGGCTTTCCATTACCTCGACGACCTCGTCAAACAGCTCAACATCATCAAGCCGGCTATTCCCAAGGATTTCATCTTTCCCGGCAACATCCCCTTCGCCGGCATGAGCTGGGTGGAAGGTGCAGCCGACTTTCGTATGGTGCCCGGCGCCAGCGATGATCGTCGCTACGAGAGTCTCACTGCCCGCTTTCGTATCGCTGCGCCCCAGCAAATCAGCGTGGAGCGAGATGCCATCGGTGTCGAGCCGCTGCGCAAGATGCTGCACGACTACAACATCGTTTTCTCGGTTGAAGAAAAGCAGAACGCCCGCAATCAGGTGGAGCGTGCCCGCTTCATCTTCCCCTGCGAAATCAGGGCGGGCCTTATCATCAAGGCAGACTACCAAGCCGGCAACCTGCTCCTGCGCACGCGTAACATCGATCGCTTCGGGATGATGGAATTTCGCCTGCAGGCCGACGAGCTCAATCAGGAAACGCTGGACGAACTCACCAGGCTCTTCCTCGGCGAAAAAAGCCGCTTCATGGTGATGTATCGGCGCAGCGCCTGATTCGAATCAGAGCGCATGGCTCCGGTCGCCGCGTGCGAAACCCAGCAGCGGTGCATCGATGCCGCGCCCCAGCGCGATCACCTTGAACAACTCTCCCATCTTACCCGGCGCCAGCAGCATCTGCACGGCGCCATTGGCGCGCAGCACCTGTTCGCCTCCCGCCTGCTGACGCTCGGCGAGCAGTTCGCCGATACCGCAGTTGATCAGAAAGCTTGCCTGCGTCGTGTAACCCAGCACGTCGAGCCCAGCATCGAAGCCGGCTTCGGCGACAGCGGTGAAGTCGACATGGCTGGTGATATCCGACAGACCCGGCCACCAGAAAGGGTTATCGTGGGCGCGCTGGCGATAGTGGCAGCGTAGCGTGCCTTGGTCACGCATCGGATGGTACAGCTCGTGCCGGGGCAGACCGTAGTCGATCAACAGCAGTGCGCCGCAGTCGATGCGGTGACCCCACTCGGCAACCCAGGCCCGTGCGGCCAGGCTGATCTCGCTGGCATGGGGTGCCGTGACCGGCAATGCTGCCATCGCCGTGGCAAGCGCGCCGGCCGCTGGCCGCTCGGCCCAGGCGAAACCTTTTGCAGCCAGGATGACGCCGCGCTCCATCATTCCTTCACCATCGCGCCAGGCGACTGCATGGGTAGGCAAGGCGTCGAGTAGTTCGTTGGCGACCACGCAACCGCTAAAGCGTTCCGGCAGCTCATCCAGCCAGACAACCCGCCCGGCCAGATGTGGTGAGGCGGCGGCGATCGTCGCCTGCTGACGTGCCCGCAGTTCGCCCGAGAGCTCGAGAATGCAATAGCGCTCCGGCAGGGCGCCCAGTGCCTCGAGGGCGAGCAACAGGTCGGCTGCCAGTCGGCCGCTACCGGCACCAACTTCCAAAAAAGTCGGCGCAGCCTCTGCGGGCCGCTTCCGGCCTAACGGCCTCCCTGCTGGCAGGACGGCAAGAATCTCCGCCACCTGCCGCGCCAGAGTCTGGCCAAACAGTGGCGTCAGTTCCGGTGCAGTAACGAAATCACCCTCCGCCCCAAACTTCAGTGAACCACCGGCGTAATAGCCCAGGCCCGGCAGATGCAAGGCCATGTCCATGAAATCGACAAAGGGCAGCCAGCCACCAGCCGCCTCGATACGGTCGGCAATGCGCGCCGACAACTCACGGCTGGCGGCCTGGGCGTCGGGAGAGGGTTCGGGTAGGGTTGAATCGCTCATGGTGCCCTAACGCTTCCCCTGCAACGAAGGGTTGGGCGTCGGTACCAAAGTGAAAGGTCAGCCGCCAGACGCAGTACGGCGTTTTGCAGCAGGGCGACTGGGTTGCTTTGTGGTGTGCGGCTCGGCCAGCCGGCCCGTAACGTACTTGTGGAGGACGCTAGCGATAAGCGTTTGGTACGGCACACCCTCTTCAAGTGCCTTAACTTGAATGTCGCTCAGGTCACCCGAGGATAGGCGGATGTTGACTCGGCGGTCTTTAATTGCCGTAGCGCGGGCTGCTGCCTTGAATTTCGCAAGCTCGGCTTTCGTGGCAACGGACCTCAATTGCCCTTTCTCAAAGGCGGTGAGAACTTCAATTTCATAGGCGTCAATTTTCGGCATCTGCTTCACCTTGATTTAAATAATCCCTTGTTGCCTTGCGGCTGGGGATTACGGTCTTGAGAAAGAAATAGCCTTCTTCTTCGACAAACGGTACCAAGTAGGCATAGCTGTCACACGAGACGACGAGAACGCGCTGCTTGGGGTACTTCGCTTGGTTCGGGTGAGCCAAGATGTCCAGTAACCCGCCGGTCTCGATTGCAACAACAACGCTCTCGAAGGAAATTCCCCGTTCGGTCTTGACGGTCTCGTTCTTCTCAGGGCTCCAGCGAAATGGTTTCACGGGCCCAGT
>CAJBAP010000150.1 GCA_903950295.1 uncultured Rhodocyclaceae bacterium | reverse complement strand
CGCCGGTACAGGTATTGCCGGCATCTTGGCCGCCGGTGCAGCCCCGGCCATTGCCCAGAGCGCCCCCACCATCAAGTGGCGGCTGACTTCCAGTTTCCCCAAGAGCTTGGACACCATCTACGGCGGTGCCGAGGTACTGGCCAACCGTGTCAAAGCGATGACCGGTGGCAAGTTCGATATTCAGGTCTTCGCCAGCGGCGAAATCGCCCCGGGCGGCCAGGCATTGGACGTCACGCAAAACGGCACCGTCGAGTGCTGCCATACCTGCTCCTACTACTTCGTCGGCAAGGACAAGACCTTCGGCTTCGGCACCTCCGTGCCTTTCGGCATGAACGCGCGCCAGATGAACGCCTGGATCTACTACGGCGGCGGTCAGAAGCTGCTTGACGACTTCTACAGCAACTACAACGTCGTCTCCTTCGCCGGCGGCAACACCGGCGTGCAGATGGGCGGCTGGTTCCGCAAGGAAATCAACACGCTGGCCGACGTCAAGGGCGTCAAAATGCGTATCGCCGGCCTCGGCGGCACGGTCTGGTCATCGCTGGGCATGGTCACGCAGCAGATTCCGGGTTCCGACATCTACCCGGCGCTGGAAAAAGGCACCATTGACGCCGCCGAATGGGTCGGCCCCTACGACGACGAGAAGCTGGGCTTCTACAAGGTCGCCAAGAACTACTACTTCCCGGGTTGGTGGGAGCCGGGTCCCGTCATCCACTTCTTCGTGAACAAGGATCAGTGGGCCAAGCTGCCGAAGGAATACCAGGAAGCCTTCCAGGCGGCTGCGTACGAAGCCAACGTCACCATGATGGCCGAATACGACCACAAGAACCCGGCCGCGCTGGTGCGCCTGGTCGGCCAGGGCGTCAAGCTCAAGAAATACTCGGCCGAAATTCTCGAAGCCGCCTACAAGGCCGCCGTCGAACTCTACAACGACGAGTCTGGCAAGAATCCGGCCTTCAAGAAGATCTACACCGAGTATCTCAAGTACCAGAAGTCGCAGAACCAGTGGTTCAGCGTCGCCGAGCTCGGCATGGATGCGTTCCTGCAGAGCCACATCAAGTAGTCTGGAACGCGCTCCAGTAAAAAGCCCCGCACATGCGGGGCTTTTTATTTGGGCTGGCTGCTGGCCGCTTACTTGGCCTGATTCGCCTCGCGGATGGCCTTGGTGATTGCATCGCCGGCATCTTCCGCCGTCCCGCCAGCACCGACTTTTGCGGCTTCGCGGGCGGTATCCGCCGCCGCATCATCCTGCAGCATCTTCTGGAGGTCGATCATCTCGCCCTGCTGATCCATCTGCGCCTGCGTCATCTGCGTATCACGGCCGACGATCTCCGGGAAGAAGATGATCAGGCCAACCATGATGACCTGGATCGCCACGAAGGGAATCGCGCCCCAGTAGATCTGACCGGTGGTCACCGGTTCGGTGATCTTGCCGGTGTGGTGGTCCTTGTAGCGCCCGGTAGGCGCGACCGAGCGCAGGTAGAACAGGGCAAAGCCGAAGGGTGGATGCATGAAGGAAGTCTGCATGTTCACCGCCAGCAGCACGCCGAACCAGATCAGGTCGATACCCAGTTTGTCCGCCACCGGGCCGAGCAGCGGCACGACGATGAAGCACAGCTCGAAGAAATCGAGGAAGAAGGCGAGGAAGAAGATCAGCAGGTTCACCACGATGAGGAAGCCCACCTGCCCGCCCGGCAAGTCGGAGAGCAGGTGCTCGACCCAGCGGTGGCCATCGACGCCATAGAAGGTCAGCGAGAAGACGCGCGCACCAACGAGGATGAAAACGACGAAGGTGGTGAGCTTGGCGGTCGAATCCATCGCCTGCTTGAGCAGCGACCAGGACAGGCGGTTGCGCGCCAGCGCCATGATCACCGCACCGGCCGCGCCCATGGCACCGCCTTCGGTCGGCGTGGCGATGCCGAGGAAGATGGTGCCGAGCACGAGGAAGATCAGAGCCAGCGGCGGGATCAGCACGAAGGTGACTTTTTCCGCCATGGCCGAGAACAGCCCGAGTTTGGTGACGCGGTTGGCAACGGCCAGCACAAAGGCAAAGCCGATACCGATCAGCATGCAGACGACGATGGTTTCGTCGAGCGGGTTGTCCGCCGGCAGGCGGAACTTGGCATAGCCGACCGCAACGGCAACCGACAGCACCGTCAAAATCAGCAGCGACGTGGACCCGGTCTTGCCGCTGGGTTCGCGGAACTTGCGCGCCTCCGGCGGCAGCGCCGGCGCCCATTCGGGCTTGATGATGCTGCAACCGAGAACGTAAAGCATGTACAAGCCGGTGAGCACGAAGCCCGGCACGAAAGCGCCCTTGTACATGTCGCCGACCGACTTGCCGAGTTGGTCGGCAATGATGATCAGCACCAGCGAGGGCGGGATGATCTGCGCCAGCGTACCCGAGGCGGCGATGACGCCGGCGGCGAGCCGTCGGTCGTAGCCGAAGCGCAGCATGATCGGCAGCGAGATCAGGCCCATCGAGATCACCGAGGCGGCCACCACGCCGGTGGTCGCGGCGAGCATGGCACCGACCAGAATCACCGCGTAGGCGAGACCGCCGCGCACCGGGCCGAACAGCTGACCGACGGTTTCGAGCAGGTCCTCGGCCATGCCGGAGCGTTCAAGAATCAACCCCATGAAGGTGAAGAAGGGGATGGCCAGCAGCGTGTCGTTCTGCATGATGCCGCCGAAGATGCGTTCGGGCAGTGCCTGGAAGAAGGAGGGATTGAACAGACCCAACTCCATGCCGATGAGGCCGAAGATGATGCCGTTGGCGGCGAGCGCGAAGGCGACGGGGAAGCCCAGCAGCAGGAAGAAGACCAGCGAGGCAAAAATGATCGGCGCCATGTTGGCGATGAGGAACTCGCTCACTTTGCTTCTCCTTGGTTGTTCTGGGGATCAACCATCGCATGGCTCGCCTCGACGAAGCTGACAACCTCGGGGGCAACCTGGCGCTGCTTGATGGCCTCAGCCAGTTCTTCCTCGGCGCTCGGGCCGGCTTCCTTCTTCAATGAATTGGGGCCAGCGCCAGTCAGGAAGGCAATACGCTTGATGAGTTCGGCCAGCCCTTGCAGGATCAGCAGGGCAAAACCGATCGGCATCAGGATGCGTACCGGCCAGCGAATCAGGCCACCGGGACTGGGCGAGCCCTCACCGGTG
>CAJBAP010000149.1 GCA_903950295.1 uncultured Rhodocyclaceae bacterium | reverse complement strand
GCAGATTGAATGGTTCGGCCCAGGCCAGCACGTTGGGCAGCGGCACGGTTTCATCGGCAGCGCCGTGGATAACAATGGTGTCGGCGGGCACGGCGGCAGTTTCGTAGGTACGCAGGCCCTCGATGAACCCGGCAGCGGTGCCGACCAGTACCAACCGGGTCGCCGGGTCGCCGCGTTCCGCCAGTCGCAGCGCCAGCCGCGTGATGACGTAGGCGCCAAAAGAAAAGCCGGCCAGATAAACCGGCAGGGCGGCGCCGAAGCGGCCCCGCGCGTAGGCATGCACGGCCAGGAGGTCGTCGGTTTCGGCGATGCCGTGATCGTGTTCGCCCTCGCTGCCACCGACACCGCGAAAGCTCGGGCGCAGCGTCGCGCAGCCGAGTTCGCGGAAGGCCTTGGCCAGCGTCGTCACCACCTTGTTGTCCGCCGTGCCGCCAAACAGCGGATGGGGATGAGCGATTAGCGCGATACCGGTAGGGGCCTCCTTGCCGTGCGGATGCGCCGCGACACCGCCGGAAGCTTGCGACGGCTCCAAAAAAACCTCAATGCGGCCGTCGGGGCCGTCGAGCAGCAGGTGTTCGTGGCGGCTCATGGTCACAACTTCACTACTTGATCAGCAGGCGCTCGACCACCTTGCCCTGCCCGAGGTGGACATCGACGATCTCGTCGATATCTTCCTGATCGACATAGGTGTACCAGACCGCCTCCGGATACACAACGATCACCGGCCCCTTGTCGCAGCGGTCGAGGCAGCCGGCGCTGTTGATGCGCACCGCGCCGGGGATCTTGTCGCCCGCCGCCTTGACGCGCTCCTTGCAGTGATCGCGCATCGCCTGAGCGTTGTGGTTATTGCAGCACATGTCGCCGGCATCGCGCTGGTTGGTGCAGAAAAAGACATGATATTGAAAGTGACTCATTTGCAGGTTCCTCCGTCAAGCTGTCGACATTAGCGCAAAAAGTCGGCGCTGGCAGGACGGCGTATCATCTGACCCTCCAGATGATTACCACGTTCAACCCCATTCACGCCATCATCCTGCGGCGACTGGCCGTCGCCTGGATACTGTTGTCGCTGCTGTTTGGCGGCATTGCGTATTTTCTTGAGCTCGAGAAGATCGACGACTTCGTTGTCGCGCTTGCCACCTCGGAATCATCACGCTTCACCGAGCTGGGCATCTCGCTCGAAGCGCCCAAAGATGAAGCCGCATCAGCCGCGATGCAGGAAAAGGCCCGGGGATTCGCCGGGCAGAACTTCGTCATCATCGAGATCTACGATCGACAGCACAATAAGTTGATCGAGGCGGTCAGCCCGCGCTACGCCGCTCTCGAGCACAAGCTGTCCAAACGCAGCCACGCCTTTCCGATCGATGGTCGCCCGCATTACGAACGCCTGACCCTCATGACTACCTCGCTGGTGCAGATCCTGGTGCCTTTGCGCGACCCGCAGGAAAACATCACCGGTTATTTCGAGGGCGTCTTCGTGATCGACCCGGCCACGGTCGCGCGACTGCGCGCCGACTTGTTGCGTAACCTGACCATCACGCTCTTCGCCGTGTTGCTGACGACGGTGGCGCTCTATCCGGTGATCCTGTCGCTCAATCGCAAGGTGCTCGAGTTCTCCCGCGAGGTTGTCAAAGGTAACCTCGAAATGGCTTCGGTACTCGGTGCCGCCATCGCCAAGCGCGATTCTGATACCAACACACACAACTATCGGGTAACGCTCTACGCTATCGCGCTCGGCGAAGCCGTGGGCATCGACACCACCGCGATGCGCGCACTGATCCTCGGCGCCTTGCTGCACGATGTTGGCAAGATCGGCATCAGTGACAATATTCTGCTCAAGCCGGGCAAGCTGACCGCAGATGAATTTGCCATCATGCGTACCCACGTCGACCTCGGCTTCGATATTCTGCGCGAAGCCGCCTGGCTGCAGGCGGCGCTGGATGTCGTGTGCAACCATCACGAAAAATTCGATGGCAATGGCTATCCGCAAGGTCGGGCCGGCGCTGACATTCCACTGAATGCGCGCATCTTTGCCATCGTGGACGTATTCGATGCCCTGGCGGCAACGCGACCCTACAAGGAGTCAATGAGTTGCGCGGCCGCACTGGAAATCATCCAGCAGGGTGCTGGCACCCATTTCGACCCGGTGCTGGTGCCCACCTTCATCGCGCTGGCCCCGGAACTCCATCGGCGCTACGCCAGCGCCGAAGATGCCGACCTGAACCCGATCTTGCGCGAGCGAGGCATGCACTACTTCTTTGCCGCCGCGCAGCTCAAATCCGTATAAGCCTGAGCCAATGAATCCCCTGCCGCTCGATCCTGCGCGCGAGCGCGTGCTGCTGTTGGCACTCGCCGGCATCCAGTTCGCCCATATCCTCGACTTCATGATCATGATGCCGCTCGGACCGATCCTGATGCGCGAACTGGCGATCGACGCCCACGCCTTCGGCCTGCTGGTTTCTTCTTACACTTTTACCGCCGCACTGGCCGGGATTCCGATGGCGATCGTCGCCGACCGTTTCGAGCGCAAGCGCTTGCTGCTGACGATGTTCGCACTGTTCGGCATAGCGACGCTGGCCTGCGGCCTCGCACCGGATTACACCACGCTGTTGGTGGCACGCAGCATCGCTGGCGCCTTCGGCGGCGTCATGGGTGCGCTGGTGCAGACGATGGTGGGCGATCTGATTCCCTTCGAGCGGCGTGGCCGCGCCAGCGGCACCCTCATGTCGGCGTTTTCGCTATCGACCGTCGCGGGCGTGCCGCTCTCGCTGTTTCTCGCCAATGCGTTCGGCTGGCGCTTTCCCTTCTTCTTCATTGCCGCTATGACGGTTGCTCTGTTGCTGCTGGGTTTGCGACAACTGCCGGCGTTGCGCGGACACCTGCCCACGGCCATTCTCGGCGAGAACGAGCGCGCACATCCGCTTGCGGCAATGGGCCAGGTATTGAGTGAGGCCAACCACTGGCGCGCGCTGGCTTTCATGGGGCTGGCGATCTTCTCCGGCTTCACGGTGATTCCCTACATCACCATCTACGCGACGGCGAACGTCGGCATCCGCCAGGAAGACATTCCCTACCTGTATCTGGCCGGCGGCTGCGCCACCTTCTTTACTTCACGCTGGATCGGGCGGCGCACCGACCTCTGGGGCAAGGTACGCACCTATCGCATCGTCGCGGTTTGCTCGCTGCTGCCGCTCTTCATCCAGACCCATCTGCCACCGGTGCAGCTGTGGCTGATGATCGTCTGTACCACCCTGTTTTTCATCCTCGTGCCCGGCCGCATGGTACCGGTCATGGCTATCCTGACCTCCGCTGTGCAACCGCGCTTGCGTGGCACCTTCCTCGCCATGAATGCCTCGGTGCAAAATCTCTGCTCCGGCCTGGCGGCTTATCTCGGTGGCACGATGATCGTATCGGACGCAAACGGGCAACTGGTCGGCTATGGCAATGTCGGCTTGCTGGCGATGGGCGCAACACTCCTCGCCATCGCCTTTGCCGGGACCATACGCATGCACACCAGTCGGACCAACGCCGTCCCGCCAGCGCCGACTATTTAAGTTTCGGCCGGCGGCAGTTGCTGGGCGAGTTGGTCGATCAAGGGGCGCAGGTTTCCCTCCAGTTGCGCGAGCAAGTTGTCCAGCGACTCGCGCTGCTGCCCTTCGCTCAATACCTGCTCAAGCGCGGCAGCATCCTGCTGAATCTTCACGACGCCGAGCGTACCCGCGCTGCTCTTCAAAGAATGCGCCAGCCGGCGGGCAGTTACCAGATCGCCCGCAGTAATCGCGGTCGCAATCCTCAGCGTCACATCAGCTTCCTGGGCCGCGAATTTGCGCAACAACGAAACATACATGGCCTGTTTGCCTCGCACCGACTTCAGGCCGAGCGCCACCTCAAGTCCGTCGATTTGAGGCATGGGCAGTGAGGGTGCGGCTGTGGGCGTATCTGCAGCAATGACGGTTTTCGCCATCGCTTGGGGCGGCACCCATTCGAGCAGCTTGTCCCACAATTCTTCCGGATCGATCGGCTTGGCAATATGATCGTTCATGCCGGCGTCGAGGCAGCGCTGCCGGTCCGCCTGCATGGCATTGGCTGTCATGGCGACAATCGGCAGCCCGGAATATTCCGGCCACTGGCGAATTTCACGCGTCGCGGTGAGGCCGTCCATTAGCGGCATCTGCATGTCCATCAACACGATTGCGTAATTCGCCGCGCGCACCATCCGCACGGCTTCAACCCCATCGCAGGCGACTTCCACCTCGAGCCCGGCGTCCAGCAACAGCTCGTTTGCCACTTCCCGATTCAGTTCGTTGTCCTCGACCAGCAAAACCCGCGCACCACGGATTGCTGCGAGCCGATGCAGTGCCGATGACGGCGTGGCACGGGATGGTTTTTTGCGGACTTCCTGGGCACCGAGAACACTCATGGCACTATCGAACAAGGTGGAGGCCGCCACCGGCTTGATCATCACATCCTCGATGCCGGTTTGCTGCGCCAGGAGCAGCAGATCCTCGCGCCCGAAAGCAGTGACCATGATGAGCTTGGGGGGGGGCGAAAGTTCGAGGGCCTTGATCCGGCGAGCGGTTTCGATGCCATCCATCTCCGGCATCTGCCAATCGAGAAACACGATCTCGTAGGGGCGGCCGGTAACAGTTGCATCACGCACGGCCTCGATCGCACCCTCCCCCGTAGCTCTATCGCTAACCTCGAATGACATGCTGGCCAAGAGTCCGCCGAGCACCTCGCGGGCGGCAGCGTTGTCGTCCACTACCAGTACGCGCCTGCCGCGCAGATCCGGTTGCGGCAGCAACAGGCGTTTCGTGCGTGCGCTCCTACCTAGGCGGGCAGAAAACCAGAAGATGGAGCCATTGCCATATTCACTGTCGACACCCACCTCGCCACCCATGAGTTCCGCCAAGCTTTTCGCAATGGCGAGACCCAAACCCGAGCCGCCGTACTTGCGGGTCGTGGAACTGTCGGCCTGCTGGAAACTCTGGAAGAGACTGGCGCACTGCGCCTCGGTCAGGCCGATGCCGGTGTCGCGCACGGCAAAATGGAGCAGCAGGTTGTCCAGGCGTTCTTCGGCAATCCTGATCTGGATATGAATCTCGCCCCGCTCGGTGAACTTGACCGCGTTGTTGGCGTAGTTGATGAGGATCTGCCCCAGCCGCATCGGGTCGCCGATCAGGTAATCCGGCACTTTGACGTCGACGTCGAACACCAGCTCCAGTCCCTTGGCGCTGGCCTTCTCGAGGATCAGCGTCGCCAGGCCATCCAGCACTTTCTCCAACTCGAACTCGATGTGCTCCACGCGCATCCTGCCGGCTTCGATCTTGGAAAAATCGAGGATGTCATTGAGGATGCCCAATAAATGCTGGCTCGACCCGTGGATCTTTTTCACGTAGTCCTGCTGACGTTCGTTGAGCGGGGTTTTTTGCAGCAGGTGCGACATGCCGATGACGGCATTCATCGGCGTGCGAATTTCATGGCTCATGTTGGCAAGAAAATCCGACTTCATCTGTGTTGCCGCTTCTGCCAGCTCTTTCGCGGCTTTCAAAGACTGTTCAGCCTCTTTGCGCCGGGTGATGTCGCTGAAGAGGGCAAACGAAATCCGGCTCTTGCCATCGCTATCCCAAACCG
>CAJBAP010000148.1 GCA_903950295.1 uncultured Rhodocyclaceae bacterium | reverse complement strand
GCTCCCGCATGAAGCGCTCGAACTCCATGTGGTCGAACAGGCGCAACAGGACTTCTTCGAGGCGGCCGGTCATCTCGCCGACGCGCACCATGGCGAGATAGAAGGGCGTGAAAATCTTCGGGTGGCGCGCCATCGACATCGACAGTTCGCGGCCGGAATCGAGATTTTCACGCAGCGAGCCGAGCACCGCTTTCATCGCCGGGTTGGCGCTGGACTCCTGCAGGCCGGCCAGTGCGCGCATGATCGGCACGCCAGCCTTCAGCAGGGTGTAGAGCTGGCGGGTGAACAGCAGGACGTCGACGTGCAGGATCTTGGGCGCAAAAAGATCGAAGCTGCTGCTAGCACCATCCTTTTTCTTCAGCGCACTCTCCGGTGCCGGCTTGATTTCCATTGGCGTGACACCGCTGCCGAATAACAGATCGGCAACAGCGGAGGCCGTGGCGCCTTCGAGCACGCCGTTGATGATCTCGCCGGCGCCGTTGCGGCCGCGGTAGGAAAAGGCGGGCATATTATTTTTAGCTTTATTCTGCCAGTTGCGTCGCGATGCGCATGGCTTCATCGATGGTGGTGCGACCGTTTACAACAAGGCGCACGGCGTCGCGACGCAGGGTGTGGCCGGCCATCTGCTGGCGGCCAACCGCCATGAATTCATTGGGATCGCCGTGGTTGGCGGCTTCGACCAGCGCGTTGCTCATTTCAAGGAACTCATAGACGGCCTGGCGGCCCTGGTAGCCGGTGTTGGCGCAGTGGGCGCAACCGGCGCCCTTCGAATATTTGAACTGATCGACGCGCTCCTTCAATTCGTAGCGCAGCCATTCCAGTTCATGCGGTTCAGGCGTGTGGGGTTCGCTGCAGTTCTGGCAGATCACGCGCACCAGACGCTGCGCCAGCACCATCTGGATCGACAGCGCCACCATATAGCGCGGCACGCCCATGTCGAGCAGGCGGATCGGCGTAGAGAGCGCATCGTTGGTGTGCAGGGTGGACAGCACCAGGTGGCCGGTCATGGCGGCGCGCATGCCGATCTCGGCGGTTTCCTGGTCGCGCATTTCGCCGACGAGGATGATGTCCGGGTCTTGCCGCAGGGCGGTGCGCAACACGCGCGAAAAAGTGAGGTCGATCTTTTCGTGCACCTGCACCTGGTTGATGCCCGGCAGCCGATATTCGACCGGGTCTTCGACGGTGATGATCTTTTTTTCCGGGGTGTTGAGTTCGTTGAGCGCCGCATAGAGGGTGGTCGTCTTGCCGGAGCCAGTGGGGCCGGTGACCAGCACAATGCCGGACGGGCGAGAAATGCAATGGCGAAAGCGCTCGAGTACGCGCGGCGGCATGAAAAGCTTGTCGAGTTGCAGCAGGCCGGTGTTCTGGGCGAGCAGACGCATCACCACCGATTCGCCATACTGGGTCGGCATGGTCGAGATCCGCACATCGACGTTGCTGCCGCGCAGCTTGATGTTGAAGCGGCCGTCCTGCGGCAGGCGCTTTTCGGAGATGTCGAGACCGGACATCAGCTTGAGGCGCAGCACCAGCGCGGTGGAGATTTTGCTGTCGGCCTCGGTTTGAATATGCAGCACGCCGTCGATACGGAAACGGATCAGCAGCGATTTTTCCTGCGGCTCGATATGGATGTCGGAGGCGCGGGTTTTTTGCGCTTCTTCAAACACCGTCTGCAACAACCTGACGACCGGGGCGTCTTCGGCGCCCGGCGTGATGCCGAGCACCGAGCCGAATTCGACCGGGATATCGCCCATCTCCTGCGTCAAATCCTTCGCCAGGCCGTCGATTTCTGCGGTGCGCCGATAGACGCGGTCGATCAGTGGCAGCAACTGGCCTTCGGTGATGACGGCGAGGTTGATGTCGCGTTTGACGATGCGGGCGATTTCATCGAAGGCAGCCAGATCGGTGGGGTCGGCCATACCGACACGCAACAGACCGTGCTCTTCGTCCAGCACCAGCGCACGGAAGCGGCGTGCCTGCGCCTCGGGCAGCAGTTTCACCAGATCCGGTTTGGGCTGGAAGGTCTTGAGGTCGATGAAGTCGGCGCCCAACTGGCGGGCCAGAGCCTTGGAGATGCCCTCTTCGGTGGCGTAGCCGGACTCGACCAGCACACGCCCCAGCTTGCGCCCGCTACGTTTCTGTTCGTCGAGGGCGAGTTTGAGCTGCTCGTCGGTGATGACGTTCTGCTGCACCAGCAGATCGCCGAGCCGTACTTTTTCTGGTCTTGCCATGAGATTCGCGCGATTAGATAAACTTCCGGAACCTTAACATGCCACATCCCACATGTTCCAGATCGTTCTATATCAGCCGGAAATCCCACCTAATACCGGCAATGTGATTCGCTTGGCGGCAAATACGGGCTGCAAATTGCATCTCGTGGCGCCGCTCGGCTTCGATGTGAGTGACGCATCGCTGCGCCGCGCCGGGCTGGATTACGCTGAATTTGTCGAGATGCGGGTGCATGCCGACTGGCCTGCCTGCCTGGCTGCGCTGGGCGATGTGCGGTGCTTCGCCTTCAGCACGAAGGCCACTACACGCCATGACACGGTGAGCTTCCGGCCCGGAGATGCGTTTGTTTTCGGCCCCGAAACACGCGGCTTGCCGGCGGAAATTCTGTCGGCCCTGCCGTCGGAGCAGCGTTTGCGCCTGCCGATGATGCCGGGCAACCGCAGCCTGAATTTATCCAATACCGTCGCAGTTGCAGTGTATGAGGCGTGGCGGCAACAGGGGTTTGCCGGCGGAAATTAAAAAGTCGGCACTGGCGGGACGGCACCTTCAGGCTGCGCGGCGAGATGGCGCCGCTTATTCGTGTTTCGGATCGCGCGTCATCAGGCGATTTACTGCGGCGGCGGCCGTCAGATGGCCATCCAGCACGTCGCGCACGGTTGCCGTGATCGGCATGTCGATATTCAAGGTTTCGGCACGGCGCGCTACTTCGCGAGCGGTCATCACGCCCTCGGCGACATGCCCCAGGTCACGCTGGATGTCGGCGAGCGACTTGCCGGTCGCCAGCGCCAGGCCAACGCGGCGGTTGCGCGAGAGATCACCGGTGCAGGTCAGGATCAAATCGCCCATGCCGGCCAGACCCATGAAGGTTTCGGCCCGGGCACCGAGGGCGACACCGAAGCGGGTAATTTCGACCAGACCACGCGTCATCAGGGCAGCACGGGCATTCAGGCCCAGCCCGAGGCCATCGCAGATGCCGGTGGCAATGGCCATGACGTTCTTCACCGCACCGCCGACTTCGGCACCGACGATATCGTCGTTGGCATACAGGCGCAGGCGCGGGCCATGCAGGGCCTGGGCCATCGCCTTGGCAAAAGCGGCATCGGCGGAAGCGAGCGTAATGGCCGCCGGCAAACCACGCGCCACCTCGTCGGCGAAACTCGGGCCAGTGAGTGCGCCGCAGCGCGCAGTTGCATGCACGTCAGCCACGACCTGATGCGGCAGCAAGCCGGTGCCGGTTTCCAATCCCTTGCAGACCCAGAGGAAGGGCAGGTCGGCACGCGCTTGTGCCAGTTGTTGTGCGGTGGCGCGCAATCCGGCCATCGGCGTGGCGATGAGCGCAAGATCGGCGTTGGCAATGGCGGCCGCGAAGTCGGACGTGAGCGCGAGAGATTCCGGGAACGGGTAGCCGGGCAGGAAGTCACTATTTTCGTGCGCGCTCTGCATGGCGGCGGCATGTTCGGCCTGCCAGGTCCACAGCGTGACTTTATGGCGCTCGGCAAATGACAAGGCGAGTGCCGTGCCCCAGGCGCCAGCACCCAGAACCGCGAGTTGCATCACAACCCCCAGACTTGGCTGGCCTTCACGAATCCCTGCGCGCCATCGCGATGGCGCACCTTGGCCCAACCGGCCGTGCCCGGCTCAAGCAATTCGAGCACGACATCGGCCTCGGCCTCGAATACCAGTTTCGCCGACTCTTCTGCGCTGGCTCGAATCTGGGCCCGTTCGCTGCGTACCTGCAAGCTGCGTTGCTCGGTCAGGTGACGGCGCTCGATCCAGGCCAGATCACCCTTGGCATCACGCACCTTGACCCAGACATCGAGCGTCACGATGGCCTCGACCGGCGTGCCGGCGGCAATGGCGAAGAGGGGTTTTGCCTTTTGCGAGGGCGCATCGTAAAGCACCGCCACGTCGCTCACCGAGCGATAGTCGAGGGCCGTGGCCGTGCCGGCACACAGCAGACCCGATAGGATGTAGAGAGCGCGCACAAGAAACACGCCGGGCCGCCCCAAGTGTTTCTTGGCCCCCTGGGGGGAGAACGACGCGAAGCATCGTTTGCGGGGGGGAATCATTGTTACTGGAGCGGGGTTGCCGGCGCGCCGGTGGCGGCCTGCTGGGTTTGCTGCTGCATCAGACGCTCGCGGTAGATGGCTTCGAAATTGACCGGCGCCAGCAGCACCGGCGGGAAGCCGGCGCGGGTGACGGCATCCGAGACGGTTTCGCGCGCATACGGGAAGAGAATGTTGGGGCAGGCGACCGCGACGATCGGCTCCAGTTCCGATTCGGGTACGTTGCGAATCTGGAAGATGCCCGCTTGTGCTGCCTCGATCAGGAACTGCGTCTTGTCGCCGATCTTGGCGGTGACCGTCAGTGTCAGCACGACACTAAAAATGCCGTCGCCCACCGCTTCGCCGCCGGTTTGCATTTGCAGATTGATCTCGGCGGCGTCACGCTCCAGAAAGCACTGCGGCGCATTTGGCACCTCCAGCGACAGATCCTTGACGTAAATCTTCTCGATGCTGAAAATGGGTGTGTTGTCCTGTTCCTGCTGCGCTGGTTCGCTCATGGTGATCCTGAAAGTGAGGATGAAAAGGGCGACATTCTACCTGCCGCCGCTATGGACTTATTTTGCCAGCAAGGGATCGAGCTTGCCCTGGCGGTCAAGTTCGTGCAGATCGTCGCAACCGCCGACGTGAAAATCGTCGATGAAGATCTGCGGCACGGTGCGGGCACCGGGAATCCGCGCTTCCATTTCCTGCCGCCTTGCCGGGTCGAGGTCGACGCGAATCTTTTCTATGTCGGTGACGCCCTTGCGTTTCAGCAGTGCTTCGGCGCGCACGCAATACGGGCAGACCTCGGTGGCGTACATGATGATCTTGGCCATGAAAGAAGCTCCTCGTGTTTATTTCTTGGTCATCGGCAGGCCGGCAGAATCCCAGGCGCCGACACCACCAGCAAGGTTGAATACCTGCTGAAAGCCGGCCTTCTTGAGTGTGCCGCAGGCCGAGCTTGAACGGTTGCCGCTGGCGCAGACGACGATGATCGGTTTTTCCTTGAACTTGTCGATTTCGGACAAGTGCTTGCCGAGATGGCCGAGCGCAATATGCCGTGCATTGGGGATATGGCCGGATGACCATTCCGCCATCTCGCGCACATCGACCACGATCGCATCCTGGCGGTTGATCAGCAGCGTCGCTTCACTTACCGAAATGTTGTTGCCGCCGCTGCCGTTGAACATCTGCCACAACAGCATGCCACCGCTGGCAGCAGCCAGTCCGACCCACATCAAATTTTGCTGGATGAATTCCATTCCTGTTTCCCGTGTCCTGTGTCCTGTGTCAATGATTCACGGCGGGTACGCCGCAAAAGACCTCGCGCATCATCACGATCAACTGCAGGGTGCGCTGATCGGCGACGCGATAGTAAACCCGATTGGCATCCTTGCGCGTGGTCAGCACACTTTTGTCACGCAAGATGGCCAGATGCTGCGAAATGTTGCTTTGCGATGTACCGACCGCTTCGACGATATCCTGCACGCAAACCTCCTGATCGCCGACGACGCAGAGAATTTTCAGGCGCAGGGGATGCGAAATCGCCTTCAACGCGCGTGCGGCAATTTCGACGTGCTCCTTGTGATCCATCATGTCGATAATCGGGTTGTCCATGGTGTCTCGTTTCAGGCGGGATGAAGGTTTGGCATGGGAGAATATTATAGTTTACTGTTATACCCGCGCCGGCAATGGATTCACTTTATCATTGCCACTCCCCCTTACCGCGCAGCGCACCATGCCCGTTACCTGCAAACTTGTTCTGCTTTGCCACGGCGAATCTGTCTGAAATCAGGGCGAAACCAAAGTTTGATACGTCGCCTTGCGTTGGTGCTGCTGTGCCTGCCGGTCATCGCACTGGCGGCAGGCGACGGACGCGCCGAGCGCGAGAAGACCAAACTTGAATCACTGCGCGGCCAGCGTGCCGCGCTGGAACGTCAGCTCAAGCAAAGTGAATCCTCACATGCCGAGACGGCCGATCGCCTGCGCGATACCGAAAAATCCATCTCCAGTGTCGGTCGCAAGCTGCGGGTTCTGGCTGAGGAGCGCGCCGTTACCAAGGCTGAACTGGCCGAGCGCGAACGCGAACTGAAGCAACTGGAACGCCAGACCGCGGCCCGCCAGGCGCAACTGGCACGCCTGTTGCGCTACCAGTTTCGCCCCCATGAAGCCGATGCCTTGGCCGTGCTCCTGTCCGGCGGCGATCCCAACGCGGCGGCGCGCGACCGCCACTTTCTGGCTCTGCTGTCGCGTGCCAAAGCCGAGTTGATTGCCGGTCTGCGGCGCGATGCGGTCGAAACGCGTCACTTGGCGGAGGTCGTGCAACAACGTAACGACAAGCTCACCGAGATCGCCCAGCGCGAGGAAGATGAGCGCGCAACCCTCAGGCAGCGCCAACAGGAGCGGCAGGTGGTGCTGGCCAATATCGCCAACCAGATCAAGGCGCAACGCCGCGAGATCGATACGCTCAAGCAAAACGAGCAACGTCTTGGCCAGTTGATCGATTCGCTGGCCAAGCGTCCTCCCCCTCCGGTTAAAGCCAAGCCACCGGCGCAAGCTGGTCGTGGCCGCAGTTCTGACCCGCCGCCGCCCGTACTGGCGGCCGAACCGGTCCGCCCTGGCGGTTCTTTCGCCAAGCTGCGAGGAAAACTGATCCAGCCGGTCAGGGGAACTGTCACCGGGCGTTTTGGTACCCGGCGTGACAATGGTGAGTCGGTCTGGAAGGGGATGTTCATCCGCGCTGCCGAAGGTACCGACGTGCGCGCGGCGGCTGGCGGCATCGTGGTATTTGCCGACTGGTTGCGCGGTTATGGCAACCTCGTCATCATCGACCACGACGACGATTTTCTGTCGGTGTATGGCAACAACCAGACACTGCTGGTCGACGTGGGGCAAAAAGTCGGCGCTGGCGCGACGGTGGCTACGGTAGGTACCGGTATCGGCGGGGGCGGAGGGCAGGCAGATTCGGGTTTATACTTTGAGCTCAGGCATCAGGGGCGGGCATTCGATCCGGCAAAGTGGCTGATTCCGTAGTCGCCTTCATCTAGTCGCCTTCATTTTCCATCGGGGTTCCCATGCGTAGCAAACTGCAACAAATTGGCCTGGTATTAGTTGGTCTGGTCGCCGGCGTGATGTTGAGCCTCAACTTTTCCGCCATCGCGCAGAAGGAAGGCGGGTCGCCGCTGCCGGTCGAGGAGTTGCGCAGCTTTGCCGATGTCTTCAATGCCATCAAGCAGGGTTACGTCGAACCGGTCGAAGACAAGCTACTCATCACCCATGCCATCAGCGGCATGCTGGCCAATCTCGATCCTCATTCCGCCTATCTGGACGCCGACGCATTCAAGGATTTGCAGGTTTCGACGCAGGGTGAATTCGGTGGCCTCGGCATCGAGGTCGGCATGGAGGACGGCCTCGTCAAGGTCGTCTCCCCGATCGAGGACACGCCCGCCTATCGCGCCGGTGTCAAGGCGGGCGACCTCATCATCAAGCTCGACGAAACGCCGGTGAAAGGCATGACGTTGAACGACGCCGTCAAGAAGATGCGCGGCAAGCCGAAGACCTCGATCAAGCTCACCATCCTGCGCAAGGGCGAGACGAAGCCGCTCGAGATCACCATCGAGCGCGACAAGATCAAAGTGCAGAGCGTCAAGTCGAAAACGATCGAACCGGGTTACGGCTACCTGCGCGTCACCCAGTTCCAGGAAGAAACCGCGCCCGATGTGGTGCGCCATCTTGAAAAACTTTACAAGACGGATGCCGATGGCAAGGGTACGGGCTTGAAGGGGTTGGTGCTCGACCTGCGCAACGATCCGGGCGGTTTGTTGCATGGCGCCGTGGGCGTCGCTGCCGCCTTCCTGCCGGCCAACAGTGTCATCGTCACGACTGACGGCCGCGTCGAGGATGCCAAGCGCAAATACACCGCAGCCAGTGAGGACTACGTGCGCAGCAACAGTCGCGAAGATTTCCTCAAGAAATTGCCCGAGGGCGTACGCACCGTGCCGATGATCGTGCTGGTGAATGCCGGCTCGGCTTCGGCTTCGGAGATCGTCGCCGGTGCGCTACAGGACCACAAGCGCGCGGTCGTCATGGGAACGCAGACCTTCGGCAAGGGCTCGGTACAGACGGTGCTGCCGCTGTCCGCGAAGACCGCCATCAAGCTCACCACGGCGCGTTACTACACGCCGAGCGGTCGTTCGATCCAGGCCAAGGGGATTACGCCGGACATCATCGTCGAGGAAACCGCCAATGGCACCTCGCGCGAGCGTATGCGCGAGGCCGATCTTGATCGTCACCTGACCAACGGCAAGGAAGGCAAGTCCGAGGACAAGGCGGTGCCGGCTAAAAAAGAAAAAGCCGACAAATCCAGCAAGGGTGACAAGTCACAGGAGAGCGACAAGGACGACAGCCACAACGCGCCGATCGAGCCGGCCTCCAAGAGTGATTACCAACTGAATCAGGCCATGAATCTGCTCAAGGCCTTGC